>PMIZ01000463.1 GCA_003157225.1 Actinomycetota bacterium
TCCAGCTGCAGGCGCTCCGCCCGCAGCTCGTCACGCAGCATGAAGTCGTGGTCGGCGAAGCCTAGGCGGTAGGCCGGCGAACGCGTCTGCGGCGTATCGGCGTCGAGACTCGCGTGTTCTTGGTCCTCCGCGGCCGACGGGAAAGCCCGGCCTTCTGCCACGCGCTCAGTGACTACCTCTTGCTCGCCTTCCTGGGGCTCGTCCGGCTTGTTCTCGGTCACGTGTTCTCCTTGCGCAGGTCGACCACCCGCTGGGACTTCCCTTCGGCGCGCTCGATGGAGCCGGGCTCCTTGAAGGTGACCNNGTCCTTGATGTTCTTCTGGATGTTGCTCTTGAGCTTGACCAGGGTCTCGTGCTCGGTGAACGTGAACACGTCGTTGGTGGAGAGGATGCCCGCGGTCACTTCGTGGTAGAGGCTGGGAGCGATCTCCACCTGCACCTCCATGTTGTCCATCGCGCCTTTGCGGGTGACCACCAGCTTGTAGTGCGGCTCCACTTCAGGCGACATGAGGAGTACCGATTCCACCTGGCTGGGGAAGACGTTCACCCCGCGGATGATCAGCATGTCGTCGGTGCGGCCCGAAACGCGATCCATCCTGGTGTTCGTACGGCCGCAGACACAAGGATCGGATCGCAGCCGAGTGATGTCGCCCGTGCGGTAGCGGATGAGCGGGAAGGCTTCTTTGGTGAGCGTGGTGATGACCAATTCGCCCATCTCGCCTTCGGGGAGTACCTCGCCCGTCTCGGGGTCGATTATTTCGGGCAGGAAGTGGTCGTCGTTCAGGTGCAGGCCCGATTGTGCCTCGACGCATTCGCAGGAGACACCCGGTCCGATGATCTCGGAAAGACCGTAGATGTCGCAGGCCTTGATGTTCCACTTGCGCTCGATGTCCTTGCGCATGCCCTCGGACCAGGGCTCGGCCCCGAACACCCCTACCTTGAGCGGGAACTTGGTGACGTCGAGGTTCAGTTGCTGAGCGACGTCCCATACGTAGAGGATGAAGCTGGGAGTGCAGCAGACCACGGTGGTGCCGAAATCCTGCATGAGCATGAGCTGCCGCTGGGTGTTGCTGCCCGAGATGGGGATGACGGCGGAGCCAAGAAGCTCGGCGCCATAGTGAGCGCCGAGGCCGCCGGTGAAGAGGCCGTAGCCGTAGGCCACCTGCACGATGTCATCGTCGGTGGCGCCCGCGCAGGCGAGTGCCCGGGCCATGACTTCGGCCCACATCTGGATGTCGTTCCTGGTGTAGCCGACGGTGGTCGGCTTGCCGGTGGTGCCCGAGGAGGCGTGGATGCGGACGACCTCTTTGAGCGGCGTCGCGAACAGACCAAAGGGGTACTCATCGCGCAGGTTGTACTTGCGCGTCATGGGGAGACGCCTGAGGTCATCCAGGCCGCGTATTTGCTCGGGAGCGACTCCCGTCTTGCCGAGCAGGTCCTTGTAGAAGGGGACGCGATCGTAGACCCTCTTGACCAGGGCCTTCAGGCGCTCACCCTGAAGTTGCCTGAGGTCTTCCCGATTCATACACTCGTGCTCGCGGTCGAAGATCATCTGTCGTTCCCCTTGTGCGGATATTCGCTGCGCCGACGGCGCTAGTTTGCCCGGCGATGGTAGCACGGGACCGGGCGCCCTGACTCTGAGTGGCGGCCCGGCCCGGGGCCTGCTCGCTCGCTATTGGCGCCGATGCGGGTACGCATCGCCAAATGCTCGCTCACCAGGCCCCGGGCCGGGCCGCGGCCGCCAACCAGACGCACACCCCGTGCTTCGCACGTGGGGTTGGGATCCGATGCCGCCAACCTGGCGGTGAGCCGGGCCACCCGCTCGGAACTGGCACCGGTGCGCTTGCGCCGGGGGAGGATCGGGATGGCTGACCGCGGCACGCTCGCCAGCCATGGACTCGAAACCAAGCTCGGCCGCTGGAGACTCATCTTCGTCGCATAGCGGAGCTTGGGGCTATTGACAGCTGAGTGGTATCGGAAGATATTCGGAGCAGGGAAACTGCTGGCAGTCTCAGCAATGGCGCTAAGGAGGACGGGATGGAGCTATCGCGGGCGGATATTCAGGCGGCTCTTGATTCACCTGCGGTCTCAGACGAACTGAAAGGGGTGGACCCTGCCAAGCTGCAGGAGTTGGCCAACAAGGCCCTCGAGCACGCTGCCTACTGGACCGACAGATGGGTCTATCGAGGGGTAGTAATCGCTTTGGGTTTCGCCCTGGTGGCTGCCTTGGTCGGTGCCCTCACCCTCGCGGGGATCGGGAAAGACATTCCGGAGGTGGTCGTGGCCCTTGGGTCTGCGGCTGTCGGCGCTCTTGCCGGTCTGCTCGCCCCCAGCCCCGCGAAATAGGAGCTGCCACCAACCTTGGCCGCTGGCCGTTCCTTGTTTGTTCAAGTCCCCAAGAGCGCTAGAGTGAGGCAAGCGGAGGACGAAGACAGGGGGAGATCGTCATGAGCCAGAGATCAGGCGTTCGGAGCTTGCTCGCAGGGGATCACCGGCGACGCGTGACGGTGAGTCTGTGTGTTGGCGCGATAGTCTCGGCAGCCCTGGTGGTGTCCATCATGTCGCTTGCTCTAGCCACCGCCCCCCGCTTCCCCGATGTCGCGGCCTCTCACCCCTACTACTCCGCCATCACCGATCTTGCGTCCCGCGGCATCATCAGCGGTTACGCCGACGGCACCTTCGGTCCGAGCAAGCTCGTCTTGCGCAAGCAATTCGCCAAGATGATAGTAGGGGCCATGGGTCTGACCGCTACCGAGAGCGACTGGCAAGACTCTAGTCGACCCTTCACCGACTGTGGCCGCGATAACCCGAACAGCCTCTATCCCCACGACTATATAGCTGTGGCCAAGGCCCATAACCTGACCGCGGGGAAGACTCCGACCACGTTTGCGCCCAATGCCAACATCACCCGCGCGCAACTGGTGACCATGGTGGTACGAGCCGCTCAGAACTCGGGCATCACCTTGACTCCCGTGGGTCCCGACTACGTCGGCACCTTTCGGGACTACGCGGATCCCACCCATGGGGCGAACGTCCAGTTGGCCGAATACAACAAGCTGCTCCAAGGGTTTCTGGTAGCCGGGGATCCGAGCGCCTGGATGGCCGCCAACGCCACCCGAGGGGAAGTGGCCCGGGTGCTATGGAACTTGATGCAGCTGCGGACAGGCGGGGTGGCGGGGGACATCACGCGCTATGGCGTGGACTACTCCATGACGAAAGTTGACTGGCCAAGCTATTTCAGGGCCCTCAAGGCTTCCGGCCGCGACTTCATCGGACGCTATCTGCCCTGGAGGGGATCCGCGTGGCGTCAGGTCACCACCGCCGAACTCAAGGCGGCAGCGGATGCGGGCGTCGACTACTTCTTCTGGTTCGAGGACTCGGACAACCACTTCCGGGCTCGTGACGGCGGCTTCGCGGCCGGGGTAGCGGATGCCCAGGAAGCCCTGCGCTCCCTCGGGAGTCTCGGTCTTCCGACTACCACCCCGGTCTACTTCACCGTTGACTTCCCCTGCCCCGACGGCAATCAGATAGACGCCTATTTCCGGGGCGTCAACTCGGTGGTACCCGCTTCGCAAATCGGCGCGTACGGCAACTACACGGCCATTGATTGGCTCTATCAGCACGGCCTCGCCACCTACTTCTGCGAGTCGGATGCCTGGCCCGAGCCCCAGGGCTGGCACCCCCAGGCCCAGATGCATCAGTACACGGGCACGTACCACGTTGGAGGTGTCTCCGTCGACAGACTCACGGTGACAACGGCTGATTTCGGGCAGTGCCGTCGCCATGAGGAATCCGATCCGCGGCTCTACTACTCGGGCTCCTGGACTCCGAGCAACACGCCGGCTGGTGTCTATTCTGGGGGCGCCAGCTTGTACTCGGCCGCCCCGGGGGCGTCGGTGACCGTCGGCTTCTACGGCACGAGCCTGGACTTGATCGCGACGACGGGCCCCGACGGCGGCTCAGCGAGTGTCTCGTTGGATGGTGCCGATGCCTCCGCGATCAGTCTCTACTCCGCCACTCCGCAGTACCAGCAGAAAGCCTGGAGCAGTGGTCTTCTTTCCAGCAGTCCCCACATCCTGACGATCAGGCAGAACACGGGCGGGCTGAACGTCGACGCCTTCGACATAGCGGGAAGCCTCATTCAGTACAACCACCCATAGGAGATGGGGAGCGCCCAGTCCATATGGGCACCTGGGCGCGTTCCAGCTCCACGCGTCCTTCGGGGGCAACTTCAGATACGCGAATACCGCTGGAGCCTCGGTCACCATCTTGCCATGGTGCTGGTTCTTGGCTGACCGGAGACGCACGGTGAAGCTCGTTGCGGGATGTGGTGCTCAGACCTTGAACGCCGACGGGCAGATGTCGTTCAGCAGGCACTCTCCGCACTTTGGCCGTTGGGCCATGCAAACCGCTCGTCCGTGCTCGATCAGCAGGTAGGTGAGCTGGAACCAGTCGGCGCGGGGAACTATCTCCATCAGCTCCCGCTCGATCTTTTCGGAGTCGGTCGAGCTCGCGAGTCCCAGCCGCTGGCTCAGCCGGTTGACGTGGGTGTCCACTGCGATGCCGGAGTCGGGATCGGTGGCGTAGGCGTCGGGGTAGGCGTTTCCCAGCACGATGTTGGCCGTCTTGCGGGCGACGCCCGGAAGAGTCAGTAGCTCCGCCATGCTGGCCGGGACCTCTCCGCCGAAGTCGGCGAGCACCTTCTGCGCCGAACCGATGATGTGCTTGGTCTTGTTTCGGAAGAAGCCGGTGGCCCGTATGTCGGCTTCGAACTCGAGAGGGTTTGCCGACGCATAGTCTTCGATGGTGAGGTACTTCTTGAAGAGCGCGGACGTGACCTCGTTCACCTTCTTGTCGGTGCATTGGGCCGAGAGGACCACCGCCACGAGCAGCTCCCAGTTGCTGCTGAAGCCGAGAACGATGTGCGCGTCGGAGTACTCCGCCCTCAGACGCGAGATCACCTCGCTGGCCTGAGTGGCTCTCGCCGCTGGGTCCTTCCTGTTCGCTGCGCTCGCCGGCATCGCGCTAGTGTCCTCCTCACTGCTGCCCGGGACGGCCTCCGTTTCGGTATCTCCCTGCATCATAGGATATCCTTAGTCAATGAACACGCAGCGTCTTGTCGTGGGCATCACGGGAGCCTCAGGAACTGTTTACGGCGTCCGTCTGCTGGAAGCGCTCCGCGACTCCGCCATCGAGACCCATCTGGTGATGACCGAGGCGGCCAAGCGAGTGGCCGAGCTCGAGACCGGTTGGACGGGCGAGGACATCGAAGCGCTCGCCGATCGGTCGTATTCCAATGAGGCCATCGACGCCGCCATTTCCTCGGGCTCGTTTCTCTCCATGGGCATGGTGGTTGCTCCCTGCTCCATCAAGACCCTGTCGGCCATCGCTCATTGCCGCAGCGACTCCCTCGTGTCGAGAGCGGCCGACGTGGCACTCAAGGAGCGGCGCAAGCTCGTCCTGGTGGTGCGGGAGACTCCGCTTCACCTGGGACATCTCCGGATGATGACCGCTGTGACCGAATACGGCGCCGTCGTCCTTCCCCCCGTGCCGGGCTTCTACCACGGCCCCATCACCATCAGCGACATCGTCGATCAGACCATCGGAAAGGTGCTCGATCAGTTCGGGGTGGAGCATCACCTCTTCTCACGGTGGCAGGGGACTGATGACGCCGCGGGCTGACCTCGCGCCGACTGAGCGCGAGGAGCTCCGCAAGCGTGTTTCGGACTACCTTCATGCCCACCACACCATGACCATCGCCACCGCGCCGGCCGCGGGGAACGCGCCCCACGCCGCGACCGTCTTCTACGCTGTCGACGAGCGCTTGCGGCTCGTTTTTCTGAGCAAGCGGGCGAGCGTCCACGGGACCGACATCGGCGAGGCGGCGGCGGTGGCGGTCACCGTGTCGGAACACTACGAAGACTGGGAGATGATCCAGGGAGTGCAGCTCTGGGGCGAAGCCCAGCTGCTCGAGGGAGGGGCGAGGGCGGGCGGTCTCCTACTCTACGCCAAGCAGTTCCCGTTCGTGCGTGACCTGCTGGCCCATCCCCGGAATGCGGAGATAGTGCGTGATCTGGGGGTGTACAGAGTGGAGCCGGCGCGGGCGGCCTTCACGGACAATCGCACCGGCGCGTTTGGGCGCGAGGTGCTCGAGCTGGAGGTAGGCTAGCAGCGTGGACATGAGAAGGATGGATCGGGTGGGCTGGGAGCGCCGCCGCCGTGAACATCGCCGCCGGCTCTTGTTCCGCTGGCTGGTGCTCATCGGCTGTTTGGCCGTCATCGCGCTGTTGGTCTTGTTGCTGTTGCGAGGCTGCGGCGGGACACCCGGTACCACCGGAACGAGCGGAAAGACCACCACCAGCACCACCCGCGCGGCAGGGGGCGGAAGCACCACCACCTCGGGGTCGACGAGCGGCTCGACGTCAAGTTCCACAACTCCGGCCACCTCGGGCGTGAACATGTCTGTTGCCGCCGTGTCCGGCACCCGACCCTTGGACTTCAAGATGTCCACCAGCCTGTTCCAGGGCACGAACCCGCTGTCTTCGTTCACCCGCTCCACCCCTATCAACTTCGGGCCCGGCAGTGCCTACACCAACCTCCAGGGCATCATCGCCTTCCGCGGCAACAACTACCGGGAAGGCGCCAGCTACGGCACGGCCGACGTCAAGCTCGGGCACCTATCTCTTCTGTGGAGCGTCCCCAGCGGAAGCATACCCAAGCCGGGGGGAGCGGGCGCCTGGACGGGCAGCGGCTGGACGGGTCAGCCGTTGATCGTGAGGTGGCCGGACGACATCAAGGCGATCATGAACATCAAGCCCGAGAAGAAGTCGGAACCCGATCTTACGGAAATCATCTATCCCTGTCTCGACGGGAAGATCTACTTCCTCGATCTGAAAGACGGCAGCTACACTCGGTCGCCCATAAGCAGCGGCGGGGGACCTTTCAAGGGTACGGGGAGCCTCTATCCCGATGGCACCCCGCTGTTGTTCGTAGGCCACGGCGACAATTCCCCCGGTAAAGAGACGGTGAGGGCTCGCCTCTTCAGCCTCATCGACCAGACTCAGCTCTACGCTTTCGGCAAGTCGGATCCGCAGGCCTACCGCAAGTGGACGGCGTACGACTCGAGCGCGCTGTTCGACGTGAACACGGGCACTATCATCGAACCCGGCGAGAATGGCATCCTCTACACCATCAAGCTGAACGTCAAGTTCGACAAGGCGGCCGGCACGCTTTCTGTCAGCCCCGGGCAGCCCGTGAAGGCTCGCTATGCCGCCCCGGACTACAGTGACGCCAAGGCGAACACGCCGTCGACCCGCTGGTGGGGCATGGAAGATTCGGCGGTCATCTGGCACAACTACGCCTACATTGCCGACAACGGCGGCAGGCTGATGTGCTGGGACCTCAACACCATGAAGCTGGTGTGGGTGCAGAGTTGTCAAGACGACACCAACACCACGCCGGTCTTCGAGGAGTCCCAGCAAGACGGCACCAACTACCTCTACATCTCCACCTCGCTGCACCTCACCGCCACCGGCTCAGCGGACCCACGCAAAGGCGGCATCCCCGTGTGGAAGATCAACGCGGCGACCGGTGAGGTTGTATGGAAGACGGCCCCGTACCCGTGCTACACGATCCTTGGGGTCTCCGGTGGTGTGCAGTCCACCCCAGTGTTGGGCAAGAACGACATCTCCAACCTGGTGGTCTACAACATCGCCCGCACCCCCAAGCCAGACAGCGGCATCCTCGTGGCGCTCGACAAGAAGACCGGCCAGGAGGTCTGGAGAACCAGCCTCACCCATTACAGTTGGAGCTCGCCGGTGGCCGTTTACACCCCCGCGGGCAAGTCGTACATCGTGCTGTGCGACTCGGTGGGGACCATGTTCCTCATCGAGGGCACCACCGGGAAGGTGCTGACCACGCTGGCGCTGGGAACCAACATTGAGGCCTCGCCTGCCGCCTTCGGCGATACCGTTGTGGTGGGGACGCGCGGCCAGAGGATCGTGGCCGTCAAGATAAGCTGAGTCCGCCTTTCGCGTAGCAACCACTCGGCGTATCGCTCATGAGTTGGCCGGTCGCGGCCGATACTGGCCCTAGCGGCACTCCTGGAAAGCTCTCAGCGAAAGGTCCCCCTAGCTACTGTCATGCTTAGTCCCACTTCCTGGAAATGTCCGAGCTGTGGCGCCACCGTCACCCTGCCATCGGGCCCTAGAAAGACCACCGACCGCAACGAGATGTCCGGCAGCGACCGGCGCCTCGACCAAGTTGCGCGCGCGGTCTGTGGCTGCTGGGTGCGGGGGCTTTCCGACGATGAGTTGGGCCGCTTCGTCCTTGAACTGACCAAGGGGTCGCGCAGGCCTCTCTGAGTGCGAACGCATCAAGTGACAGGGGGCGGATCTGGCTCCGCTGGGCTCGTTTCCGAACGACCTCTTGCCGGGTGCCCTCTGGGCGTGGGTGTGATTGGCACGCCTGAGGCAAGGACGCAGGGAGCACTCGTAGCGGAGCTACGGGCGCGACCGAGGACGAAGCGTCTGGCCGCCAAGTGCGGCCTCGGCGGCCGAGATGTCGTTCGGAAACGAGCCTGATGGTCGCACGCTCGCTCAAACGCTCCGCCAAACTCCCACGCCCCCTGGCTCCTGATTCATTTGAGGACGCCTGCGCGACCCCTTGGGCCCTGGCTGTAAGGGGAGCAAGGGCGCTATCGCCTTTGGCTCAGCGCACTCACAGTCGGCGCACTCGCTGTCGGTTCGCTCGCTTCGCATCGCGGGCCTGAGGCCGAGGCTTCATTCTTCGGCAGCCTTCTGGCGTTTGATCTTCTCCCAGGGCCGGCAATTGGCCACGTTCTCTGGCTGTAGCCATCCTCGGCGGGCCTCTCCTACTCCGAAGCGCAGGTTCTCGAACTCGGGCGGCCTATGGGCGTCGCTGCAGATGACCAGGGTGGCGCCCAGCGCCGCGGCCCGGCGCGCCGCCTGGGCGGTGAGGTCGAGGCGGTCGGCGCAGCCGTTGATCTCCAGGTAGGTACCGGTCTCGCTGGCTACCCGAGCCAGCACCTCGATGTCCAGTTCGTAGGGCGGGCGCCGCCCGATGAGGCGGCCGCTGGGGTGCGCGATCGAGCGCACATAGGGGTTGTGCATGGCCCCCAGGATCCGCTCCATGAGCTTCTCCTTCGGCTGGCCGAAGCCCGAGTGGATGCTGGCCGTGACGAAGTCCAAACGGGTCAAGATGTTGTCGGGCAGATCAAGGCGACCGTCGGCAAGGATGTCGACCTCGATGCCAGCCAGCACGCGAATACCTTCCAACCGGGCGTCGAGTTCCCGTATGGCCTCGATCTGAGCCAGCACGCGTTCGGGTCCCAGGCCGCCTGTCATAGCCAGCGACTGGGAATGGTCGCAGAAGCAGAGATAGTCCAGGCTCCGTTCGTGGGCGGCGAGAGCCATTTGTTCGAGAGTTGCGCGGCCATCCGTCCAGTCGGAGTGCACGTGGAGGTCGCCACGCACGTCCGGGAGCTCAATGAGGTCCGGCAGCCTTCCTGCCTCGGCCGCTTCGATCTCCCCTCGGTCCTCTCGCAACTCAGGCGGTATGTAGCTCAGGCCCACAGTCGCGTACACCTCCGCCTCGGTCGCGCACGTGATCAGGCGGCCGGACTCCAGATGCTGCACGTTGTACTCGCTGATCTTGTAGCCGCGACGCTGGGCGTAGCCACGGAGGGCGACGTTGTGGGCGGCGCTGCCGGTGAAGTGCTGCAAAAGGTTGCCATAGGACGCGGGCGGGACGATGCGCAGGTCGACGCCCAACCCGGCGTGGGTGCGGGCCATCACCTTGGTTTCGCCGCGCTCGTCCACGCTCGCGATCAGGGGCAGGGCGGCGAAGGCGTCCATTACCGCGAACGAGTCCTCCGAGGCCACCACAAGGTCGATGTCGCGCACAGTCGAGCGGAGGCGGCGCAGGCTGCCGGCGTAGTCGGCGGCTACGACGAAAGGTAGGCCGCGCAGAGCCTCTACCAGCCCTGCCGCGTGCGGCTCGACCGCCGCGTGTAGGCGTCGTCGCTCCTCTCCGCCGGCTGTCCTGGCGTCCCAGGCTTCGATGGCGGCGAGCAACTTGGCCTCCGACTTCTCGCCCAGGCCGGGGACCTGTCGTATCCGTCCTTCGCGGCACGCGCGCTCCAGCTCCCGGAGGTCGGCGACGCCGGCTGCCTCCCACACCAACCGCGTCTTGGCCGGTCCCATTCCCGGCAAGCGCATGACCGTGAGCAGGCCTTCGGGATACCGGGCGCGGAGCTGTTCGAGAAACGGCATGTCGCCCGTCGACAGGTACTCGAGTACTTTGCTCTCGATGGCCGCGCCCACCCCCGGCAGCTCGCGGAGCGACCCGCGCAGGGCCATCTCGGCGACGGAAACCGGGTGCTCACGAAACAACGCCGCGGCTTTCTGGTAGGCAAGGATGCGATAGGTCGACTCGCCTTCTAGTGCAAGGTAGTCGGCGATGGTGTCAAACAGGCCGGCCAGCTCGCCATTCGCAGGCAGCCTATCGGGATCAGCGCCCACTGCTCTCTCCGAGCGTGATACGGAAGCAGGTGTGGATGCGGGGATTCCGGGCGAAATCCGGAGGGATGGTCTGCTTGGTGATATCGACCACGTGGAATGCTTGAGTCAGACTGGAGTCCAGTCTGAAGCGGCGGAGGTTGGAAGAGAACAGCAGGATCCCCTCGGGGGATAGCAACCGGGCGGCTGCCCGGATGAGTGCGGCGTGATCGCGCTGGATGTCCAGGTCCTCGGTCATGCTCTTGGAGTTGGAAAAAGTCGGCGCGTCAAGATAGATCAGGTCGTAGGCGTCGGTGCCAGGGCCCGCCGGCGCGCCTCGAGACAGGTCGGCCGGCCCCTGCCGCGCAGCCTCGCCCTCCGTAGCTCCCAGCCACTCCAGGACGTCGGCGCGCACGAAACTGTGAGTGGCTCCGGAGAAGCCGTTCAGTTCCAGGTTGCGCCGGGCCCAATCGAGATAGCCAAGGGAGAGATCGACCGAGGTAGTCGTGGCGGCGCCTCCGGCGGCCGCATAGACAGTGGCCGACCCCGTGTAGGCGAAGAGATTCAGGAACCGGCGGCCGGGGGCGAGTTCGCGGATGAGCGAACGAGTGAGGCGGTGATCGAGGAAGAGCCCAGTGTCCAGGTAGTCGGTGAGGTTGATCAGGAAGCGGAGCCCCCCCTCTTGCACCTCGACGAATCCCCCGCGGTTGGCCACTTTCTGGTACTGGTCGGTGCCACGCTGCTGCCGGCGCACCTTGAGCGTCACGTGGTCTTTCGGGATGTCGAGCACCTGGGGCACCGCGGCCACGATCTCCTTGAGGCGGCGTCGTGCGCGCACGGGATCGACGCTGGCCGGGGGAGCATATTCCTGCACGTGCACCCAGTCCTCGTACAGGTCGACGGCCACGGCGTACTCCGGAATGTCGCCGTCGTAGAGGCGGTAGCAGTGCACGTCTTCGCGGACGGCCCAGCGGCGGAGGTGCTTCAGGTTCTTGCGGAGACGGTTCTCGAACATGCCGGCTCCGGCTGGGGCACCGGCGTCATCGCTCGCGGCGCGGCCTCCGAGGGATGTCGCTCCGGTGGGCTGTGGTCCGATGTGGAAGAGAAGCAGCTTGCACTCGATCGGCCCGTTGTAGAGGACGTTGACCCGGTGGGCGCGCAGTCCGAGGTGAGCGCTGAGTTCCGGGTTCCCGGTGAAGACCGCCGCCTCCCAGCTTGGGAATGCGGCCTTGAGTCTCTCACCCAGTGTCTCGTAGACCTCGGTCAACTCGGCGACCTCGCCCAGCCGCTTGCCGTAAGGCGGGTTGGTCACCACCAAGCCGGGTTTGGAGACGGGAGGCGAGAGTAGGGCAAGGTCGCGCTGTTCGAATCCAATGCGTCCCGCCAGACCGGCTCGTCTCGCGTTGGCGCGCGCGCTGCCCACGGCGCGCGCGTCTGCGTCCAGGCCGAAGAGCGCTGGCAGCCTTTGCATGCCGGTGGCTCGGCGTTCCTCCGCCTCTCGCAGGAGGTCCTCCCAAAGGGAGCGTTCGAACCCCCTCCACCCAAAGAAGCCGTAGAAGTCACGGAGAAGACCCGGCGCCGCGTCGGCTGCGATGAGCGCTCCCTCTATCAGCAGAGTTCCTGACCCGCACATCGGGTCGACAAGAGAACCGCCGGCCTGCGCGACGCCGGCCCAACCGGCGCGAGCGAGGATCGCGGCGGCGATGTTCTCCTTGACGGGCGCTTCACCTCCATCCAGCCGATAGCCGCGGCGATGCAGGGGGTCCCCAGACAAGTCCAGGCTGACCGTCGTCTCGGCGGGCGCCAAGTGGACGTTGATGCGAAGGTCGGGCCTGGTCAGGTCCACATTGGGCCGCGACCCTGTGCGGGCCCGAAAGCGGTCGACCACCGCATCCTTCACTCGCTGCTCGGCGAAGTGGGTGTTGAGGTTGGCCAGTTCTCCCCGGCTGATGGCGGAGGTGACGTCTACCGCGAGGCTCCCGGAAGTAGCCAGATGATCCTCCCAGGGCAGCTCGTGCACACCCTCGTAGAGATCGTCCAGCTCGGTGACGGGGAACGACCGCAGCCGCAACAGCACCCGGCTGGCTATCCGCGACCAGAGGCAGACCCTGTAGGCGAAGGAAAGCGGGCCCGAAAAGGCCACGCCCGAGCGCGTTTCGGTTACCGCCGCGGCTCCGAGCTCGCGTAGCTCGTCCAGCACCAGTCCCTCGGTATTGCGCGGACAGGTGGCGAAGAAGGCGAGAGCATCGTTGGCGGACGGGTGCGGCATAGTGCGGGAGAGTATAGCCTCGGGTCGGAGAGGGAGCGGGGCGGGGGGNNCCCCGCCCCGCTCGGCCAGGCCCTGGAATTCGTTTCAGAGGGAAACGCCGGCTACGACGAGGGAACCGCCGGCAGCTCCGAGGTGCACTCCGGGCAGCGAGTAGCCGCCAGCGGGATGGGCTTGACGCAGTACGGGCAGTCTTTGGTGCTGACCGCGGCGGGCTTCTGCGTTCTCATGTAGAGCTTCACGATGAGGAACAGCACGAGAGCCACGATTATGAACACGATGATCGAGTTCACGAAGACGCCGTAGTTGAGGGTGACGGCACCGGCGTCTTTTGCCGCGGCGATCGTGTTGTACGGACCGGCAGGGCTGCCTTGTTTGAGCACCGCGAAGTGGCTGCTGAAGTCCAGCCCGCCCGTGGCAAGACCCACCGCCGGCATGATGACGTCGTTGACCAGGGAGGTCACCACGGCGGCAAAGGTAACGCCCATGATGAAAGCCACAGCTAATTGGACCAGGTTGCCACGCTCGACGAACGCCTTGAAGTCCTTGAACATCCCCCTTCTCCTTTCGTTGCGTCTTCGGGTTACTCCGTTTCGCTATCCCCAGGCCTCCATCAGCGAGCCGGTGTCGTCTTGCCAGTAGGGCATCCAGACGAGCCCCAGGGAATCAAGGGTGATATCGCTCTTGCGTGGGCGCATAAGCACCTTCTCGAAGGTTTCCGTCGAGGGGTCTATGTCCGCTTGGAGAGCATCGATCTCTGCCTGCTGCTGGGCCTCCAGGTCGGTGAGTTGCTGCTTCACCGAGTCCAGCGTCTCATCCGCGCGCTTCACGTCGCCGCTCTCGTCGATGCTGCGGCCCACGTCGCGCATGGTGGTGGTGGCTCGGCCCAGGGTGCCCGTGCTGAACGCCTTGCGGCCGGTGAACGCGCCGAGGATGGTAGCCCCCAGCGAGATGGCAGTCTGCATCTTGCGGTTGCGAGACTGCTCGGCCTCCCGCTCCTTGGCCTGGTCGGCCCGCTGTATCTTCTGCTGGAGGACCGTCTGCTTCGCCTTGTACTTCTGGTTCACCCGCTCGGTCGCTTCGTCCCGTTTCTTCGTGGCGATCGCCTGCAGGCGCGTGCGAAACGCGTCTTCGGTCTCTCCCGGGTTCGAGGTCATCTTGAATCCGGGGCTCCTGAAGGTATCCACCGTCTGGGTACGGAAGGCCCAATCGGAGAACGCGGAGCCCCACGACCGATAGGAGGCCACCTTGGTCATGGCCTCCGGAACCGGAGGGAAGGCGGCGCCTGGGTAGGGCTGCCGGTCGAGGTCCTCCAAGGTGGTCTCGAGGTCGGTGGCCTTCTCCCAGTCGAGAGCGAGGGCCGTCTCGGGAGCTTGGACGATGCGCCTGATCCTGGTGGAGGTGCTGGTTCCGCTGTCCGTGCTCACGAAGTTGACGGTGGCGGCGGCGAGCACGCCTGCGCGGTAGACCAAGCTTGGGCTGGCAGGCGTGGCTCCGCGCAGCGGGAGGTAGTACTGGGGTATCTCGGCCGGCAGAGCAGGCGGTTTGTCCGAAGCACCTGACGCGCCGGCCCCGGAGGGCGCCGCACTCGGGCGGATCGCGCCAACCGGTGCGGCGGCGACGGCGGCAGCCGGGGCCCAGGCGGGGTTCACGGGCGCCGAGGACACACCTACCGGTGCCGCAGCCGCAGGCTGCGGCACCGCCGCGGGTCGCCTGGGATCCATGAGCGTCTTGATCTGCGCCCGGGTCAGCGGCCCCGGAAGGTAGGACATTGTCCAGCGGGTCTGGAAGGTCACCGGGGCATCCTGGTGCACGTTGTACATGAGAAAGACCCTCTTACCCAGACCGGCGAGTGTCTCGTCCATTTTCTGGCGGTCGAACTTGGCCTCGGTGCCCGCGGCCACTCCCTCCAGGCCTTCGAGCAAGCGGGCTTTGTCGCGCTCGGTCTGCAGTCGTCCGATGAACCAGGTGCCGGCGTTGGCCAGGCCCTTGTAGTCGAGGTCCACCGGGTTCTGAGTGGCGAGCAGCACGCCCACTCCGAATGCCCGGGCTTGCTTGAGCAGCGTCAAGAGAGGCCGCTTGGACGGCGGTTCGGAGACCGGGGGGAAGAACCCGAAGATCTCGTCCATGTAGAGGATGGCGCGCAGGCTGCCGGTGCCGGCCTGGGCTCGAACCCATCCGAGCACCTCGTTCAAGAGCAGAGACACGAAGAACATCCGCTCGGAATCCGACAGGTGCGCTATCGAGAAGATCGAGACCCGGGCCTTGCCTTCGGCGGTGAAAAGCATCGCTCCGATGTCGAGAGCTTCGCCCTCCAACCAGGATTGGAAGGTCGGGGCGGCGAGCAGGTTGTTGAGCAGCATGGCAAGACCCGCCCGGTCCTTGCCGGGATAGAACGATTCGAGGCTGAGTACCCCGACCTGCTGGAAGGGGGGCTCCTGTATCTGCCGTATCAGGCTGGCCAAGTCCAGGTCCTGCCCGGCCGACCACGCTGTGTTGAACAGGCTGGAGAGCAGGATGTGCTCCCGGCTCTGGATGGGGTCGGCGTTGACCCCGATCAGCCCCAAGATGCTCGTGACGACGGTGCCGATCCGATCGCGCAGCGCTTCATCATCGGCCCGGGAGGCCGGTGGCGGCGCCGCGAACGACTTGAGGATGCTCACCGGCAGGCCGGCGTTGGAGCCCGGCGTGTAGATGGTGAAATCCGCGGTGCTCTTCAGCCGGGCGATGCGGGCCGGGTCTTGGCCCCAGTCGGCCAGGCCCTTCCTCCACATCTCTGCCTGCTGCTTCGCGAAATCTTCGGCCGACAGCCCCTGCTTGGCCGCCTCCTCCTGGTTCACCCAGGGGAGAAAATCCTCGGGCCTGAGATCGGGAAAGGTCAGCAACAGATCGACCATGTCGCCCTTGGGATCGATGATGATGGAGGGAATGCCGTCGATGGCGGCTTCCTCCAAGAGCCCTATGCAGAGCCCGGTCTTGCCGCTGCCCGTCATGCCGACGCAGACGCCGTGAGTAACCAGGTCCTTCGAGTCGTAGAGAAGGAGGTCCCCGGTCTGCTTCGTGGACAGGTCGTACCTGCGACCCAAGTAGAACGAACCCAGCTTCTCAAAGTCTTCCATAAGGAAAGCTCCTCCAGAGAACGAGGCATTTGTCAGTCTCCACAATAGGCCCCCCCCGGCACGAAACACAACCACGCGTTAGGTCTCCTCGGACTCTGGGTAGAAGCTATCCACACACTCGGCGACCTTTGGCCGCACCTTCCAGGAATCGAAAGGGGACACGATGGCCGACAAGAAGGTCGATCGCTCCAGCAATAGGCGCCCTCTCACTCCCACTCAGAAGATGACCGCGGCGCTCTCCGACACGGGAACGATGGATATGGCAGACTCCAAGCACAACGAGGGCCGTTCCATGCTGGTGGACAAATTCCGGGAAAGGGAAGAGCGCTGGAGAAGAGACCAATCGCTGCGCGATGTCGAGACCTCGCGCGAGCGGGAGGCGGCACACCAGGAGACTGGAGAGAATGACACCGGCGATGCCGAGGCCGGAGGTGAAGGCGGTGCGTCATGATCGACAGTGCCGCCGAGGTGCGCCGAAAGCTGAAGGCCTTGGCCGGGGCCAAGCCGGTGGGAGGCGCGTTCTTGACTGCGACCCTTTCGACCAGCCGTCTGGATGATTGGCGGCTGTCGGCTCCTTCGTTTTTGCACAGCGAGTTCAACCGCCGGACCCAAGAGGATGGCACTTCCAGAAGCGACAAGCGGCTTCTGCAAAGCGACCTCGACTACGTTCTCGAGGTCGTAAGCTACGAGATCACGCCCAGGACTCAGGGTCTGGCTCTATTCGTGGACGATCGGGGCGGCCACTCCGAGCGCATCGAGCTTCCGTTCCGGCTGCTCAATCGCCTGGTGATGGAGCCTTCGGCCTACATCCGCCCGGTCGCTCACGCCCTCTCTCTGCTGGAGCCGTTCGTCATCGCCAGGGTGAGCCGCGATGAGTCGAGCCTGTTGCTGGTAGACGAATGGGGCGTCGCGCAGGAGGACGACGTCGCGGGGCCATGGCTCCGCTGGAGTGATCGGGAGACCGGTGAAGTCTCCATCAAGGAGTACTTCGCGGCTGCGCGCCAGGATGAGCTGGTCGAGCTCCACTACAAGGAAGTCGGCGCCACCCTAGCCAAGCTGCTCGAGGCCTCGCAAGCGAGACGGGTGGTGGTGTGCGCCCCGCATGAGATCGCGACCAACTTCCGCAGGGCGTTGGCGCAACCGCTGGCCGGGCACGTGGTCGCCGAGATATCCTTCGACGCTGCGGCCTCCGCCAGCCAGATGGTGGCGAATGCGCGCCAGGCGGTGGAGCAGGCCCGCAATCGCGAGATGGCTGCCTTGGCCGCCCGCATCAAGGAAGGTCTGAGCC
>PMIZ01000361.1 GCA_003157225.1 Actinomycetota bacterium
TGCCGATGGCCAGGAGCAGAGCGTCGTAGCCTTCGGCCCTCAGAGCCTCGAGGTCGTCCACGCGGCGGTCGGTCACGATATTCACGCCCAGCGCGGTGACGTTGGCCACGTCCTCGTCAACCACCTCGTTGGGGAGGCGATATGGCGGCAGCGCCAAGCGCATCATGCCGCCCGGNNTGCACTCCGCCTCGCAGGGCGCGTAGCACGCCCGCCCAAGGCTGCCCACCAGCGGGGTCGCCTCACAGATCAGCTCGAAAGCCTTCTCGTACTGGCCGCTCCGGACCAGCGCGATGTAGCCATGGGCTTTGATCCCCGCTGGGCAAGCAGCCGTACAGGGTGAAGTCCCGGCACGCTCGAGCACCGCCTTCTTGGGCACTGCCTGGGGGAAGGGGATGTACGCGGCCCGCCGTGAAACCAGGTTGGCGTTGAACTCATCCGGCACGGCCACGTTGCAGACCATCTCGCATTGGCGGCACCCGGTGCAGGCAGCCTCGTCCACGAACCGGGATTTCTGCTGGATCTTTGCCTGGAAGCCGCCGGCCTGATCACGTCGGATGCTCTCCACTTCGGAGTACGTGAGGACGGTGATGTTGGGATGGTGGATGGTCGCCCCCATCTTCGGGGTCGAGATGCAACTGGCGCAGTCAAGCGTCGGAAAGACCTTGCTGAGCAGAATCATCTTCCCGCCCACGCTCGATTCCCGCTCGACAAGGAGCACCTTGTAGCCCATGTCGCCGAGCTTGAGGGCCGACTCCATCCCTCCGATGCCGCCGCCCACCACCAGAGCGTCGTACTTCATGCCGCCTCCACTCCCGGGGCCTCAGCGGCGCCCGCCGGCGTCCGCGACGGCCCCAGCCCCGCAAGCAGGGCCGAGAACTCGCGCATATGAGTGACGAACGGATCGGCGCAGACCGAGCACACGGCAGCCATCTTCACCCGCCGAGGCTCCATGCCCCGTTCCTTGAGCGTCGCCTGGGCGTCGGCCATGATCTTGGCCGTGCGTTCGCTGCAGTCCGGCAGATAGGCGCACTCCTCGCCGTCCGCCGCGATGAACACTCCATCGAATCCCCGCTCCACGGCGTGGACTATCCACGCCGGCTTGATGCCGCTGCTACAGGGTAGGCTGATCACCATGACCGTCGGCGAGTAGTGCATGTGGGAGCTGCCGGCCAGGTCGATACCCGGATCGGAGATGTTGTGGGTCGAGAAGACGAGGATCTTCGGCGCGAAGCCTTCGGCGGTCACGTGCGGCTCCCGGCAGCTACTTGAGCTTCTTGACGAACAGCTTCATGTAGCCGGGCTCTTCTACGAAGCCCAGATATTCGTGACCCATCTTCTTCGCCCAGGCGGGCAGGTCTTTCGAGGTTCCCGAATCGGTCGCCAGCACTTCCATGATCTCGCCCACCTTCACGTCGGCCATGCCTTTCTTGGCGGCGAGGATGGGGCCGGGGCACGAGGTGCCTCTCGCGTCGACGACCTTCTGGCCTTTGAGCGAGCTGAGATCCGCTGCTGATGCGTCCATTTCTCTTCCTTTCGAATCGTGCGTTCGGGCCTAGGCCGTGCCGCGTTTCACTCGGACATGGTGTTCATCGATTCCAGCATCCCTGCAGCCTGGAGCCGCTCCCCGTCCGCCATGTGCTCCTCGATGAGGGCCTCCCGGATGAGCGCACAGGCCTGGACGAACTTGGGATTGGTGACGGAGTAGTAGACGGTTTGGCCCTCTTTGCGCGACCGCACCAGCAACCGCTCTTTGAGGATGCGCAGGTGCTGCGACACGTTCTGCACCGAGATGCCCACTTCCGCCCCGATGTCGCCCACGCACTTCTCGCCATCCTTAAGGGCGTACATGATGGCCAGACGGTGTTGATTGGCCAGCGCCTGGCACATGTCGGCGTGCATGGCGAACAGGGGCCGCATGTCCGCGGCGCGGGAACTGGGACTATCGCAGGTTGCGCTGTCACTTATTTGCATGATTGCTTATATACATCAGAGCGCAGGGCGTGTCAAGAGAGTCGTATCGATTTCACAGGAGGGAGCGCGCGCTGTATGCTGAGATGTGGCATCCGTTGACTTCGAGCGTGGAGGCCCCGCTGCCGCCGCGAGTCTGTGTCGCATGCTCTCCAACTGGAATGGCCGGTCCCGAGAGGTGATCCTATGTTGAGGCGCGTGAGACTGGCGCACCGATGGAGCCAGCTTTCGAACAACTACTGGCTTGTGCCCACCGCGATGGTGACCACCGCGATCGGACTATCGTTTCTTCTGCCCTGGATCGATCACCTCACCGGCAACGACAGGGCGGTAATCCCTGGCTGGATATACGATGGGGGACCCGACGGGGCACGCGCGATCCTATCCATCATCGCGGGCTCAATGATCACGGTGGCCGCGCTCACGTTCTCCATAACCATCGTCGGACTTTCGACCGCGTCACAGCAGTTTGGGCCGCGGCTGCTGAGGAACTTCATCAAAGACCGCGGCTATCAGGTCGTCCTGGGCACCTTCCTAGCAACCTTCGTCTACTGCCTTCTGGTTCTGCGCACGGTGCGGAGCAACAGCTCCCTGCAATTCGTCCCCTATATCTCGCTCGCCGTGGGCATCCTCTTCGCCGTGGCCGGAGTCTGCGTGCTCGTCTACTTCATCCATCACGCAGCTTTTTCGATACGGGCGGAGACCATTGTCGCCTCCACCGGTCGCGAATTGCGAGCGGCCATCCAGCGTCTTTACCCCCAGGTGAAAGACAGTCGGCTAGCGAAGCCAGAACCCGGCCGCAGCCTGCCCGAGGGTTTCCCCTCGGGGGCGCGGGAAGTCAGTGCCGAGGCCAGCGGGTACATACAGGCGATCGATTCGGGCCGACTACTAAGGCTGGCCCACGAGAATGGCTTGGTGCTCCGTCTCGAGCACCGCGTGGGTCATTTTGTGACACAGGAAGGCAAATTGTTGGAGGCGTGGCCGAGCACCACGCCCATCGACCACCTCCGGGCGGAATTCAACAAGTGCTTCCTTCTGGGGACGCAGAGATCCCTCAATCAGGACGTGGCATCCGCGGTCGACCAATTGGTGGAGATCGCCGTTCGCGCGCTTTCACCTGGGATCAACGACCCCGACACCGCCTGCGCGTGCATCGACCAGTTGGTCGACGGTCTGAGACTGGTTGGAGAGAGGACCATCCCCGCCGCTCTACTCCGCTACGAAGGTGAAGTGAGACTGGTCACCTATCCGTTGACCTTCTCTGCCCTCGTAGACGCAGCTTTCAGTCGCATACGGCAGTACGGTAGGGGAAGTGTTCCCGTGATCCTTCGCTTGCTCGAGGCCATCGCCTCGTTGATCCCCCGAGTTCAGTACGGCACCCACCGAACGGCGCTCGGACGCCAGGCGCGGATGCTCTGGCGGGCGAGCCAAGAGTCGGTACCCGAGCCTGATGATCTTCGCAGTATCGAGCTTCGTTACCTTGCGATCGAGCGAGTCCTTGATACGACCGACCTATCGTGACGGGGGGCAAGGACACCCGCCGAGAGTACCGTCATCCCTCCTGAATTCATTTGGCGGATTCATCGTTCCGAATCTCGCGTTCCGCCTCCAGCCAGTCTCGACCGGCTTGACCATCGCCACGGCCTCTCCGTTCATAGAGTTCATAGGCCCGTGAGGCGATTTGCGGTCTCAGGTCGCGCGGCCTCTTCGTCAACAATGGGTCTTTGGTCGGGTCAAGAATCCGATAGGCGAGTAGTTTCAACCGGTCGTTCAGAAGGAACCACACCAGCGCGTAACCCCAAACGAACAGGGCCCAGCCCCAGCCCAGTGGGGTCATGAATAGCCCATAGACCGCAATGAGCGTCGCCAGCGTCTGCGTGCCGAGCACCGCTACCCAGAGAACCCGCGCGGGGCGTATGGACCAGAAGGGGCCGCGCGTGCGCGTGAGGAA
>PMIZ01000363.1 GCA_003157225.1 Actinomycetota bacterium
CTTCCGCATCGCCGAGGAGATAGTGGAGCTCGTGGACAAAGCCCAGGATCGTCAACTCGAGCTCGCCGACTTCCACGGAGGCACGTTCACGATCACGAACTACGGGACCATCGGCAGCACCTTCGCGACTCCGGTGATCAACTATCCCGAGGTGGCCATCCTGGGTATGGGCAGGGTGCGGGAGCTTCCGGTGGTGAGGGAAGGCCAGATCGCGATCCGTCACATTCTTCCGTTGTCGCTCACGATCGACCACCAGCTCGTCGACGGGGCGGAGGCGGCTCGTTTTCTCAATCTGGTGATCAGCTATCTCGAGGACCCGGACCTGCTCCTTCTGGAAGGCGATTGATGCCCGCTGACCTTCGCCACCGACTCGGCGATCGTCGGGTCGTGCTGCTGACGGCCACGGATGGAGAGGCGGCGCCGCTCCTGGTTTCCTTCGCCTCAGCTGGGCGGGCTGAGGTCGCTACGAAGACGATCCGGTGGGGCGAGTTCCCGGCCGGGGTGGCCGAGCCGGCGAGGTGCGCGCTCATCGTGACGGGCTGCGACAAGGCGAACACGGCGCATGCGTTGACGCTTGTCCTTGAGGCCCTCGATCCTCCGCCGGCCCTCGTTCTGCAGGTGGGGGTCGCCGGGGCCTACGGGTCGAGTGGGCTGCAGGTCGGCGACTTGGCGGTGGCGAGCGAGGAGGTCTACGGCGACACCGGCGTGCTCGCTCCGGATGGCTGGCTCAACATGGAGAGCCTCGGTCTTCCTCTTGCCCGGCGAGGCGACGCAGAGTACTGGAACCGGTTCCCCCTTGACCCCGGGCTGGTGCACGGGGCCCTCCGGCGGCTGGGGGCTGCAGGCTGGAAGGGCGCTCGACCGGCGATCGTTTCCGGCGTGGCAGTCACGGTCTCGCAGGTGACCGGGCTCGCGGCCCTCGGAGAGGAGTTGGCCCGGCGCTTCTCCGCCATCTCCGAATCTATGGAGGGAGCGGCGGCTGCGCACATCTGTACCCTCTACGGGGTGCCGTTCCTCGAGATCCGCGGGATCAGCAATCTGGTGATGGATCGCGACCGAGGCTCGTGGCGACTCGAGCGCGCGGCTGAGGTCGCCGCGCGGGCGGCAGCCGCGCTGTGCGCCGACCTGGACGCGCTGTTGAGCGAACGCTCGTCGACGCCGTGTGCCGCAGCCGGGGAGTGAGGCCTCCGATGGCGCTTCGACTGGCCTATTCCCCCTGCCCGAACGACACCTACATCTTTCATGCCTGGGTGAGCGGATTGCTGGACGGAGCCCCTGCCGTCGAAGAGACATTGGCAGACATCGACCGGTTGAACTCCCTGGCTCTGTCCGGGGAGGTGGACGTGGCCAAGGTGTCGTTCAGCGCCTTGTTGCACCTCCGGGACCGGTATTCTCTGCTTCACGCGGGCGGAGCCCTCGGCCGCGGTGTTGGCCCGCTGATCGTGGCACGAAAGGACTCTTCCCTGCGGCCGGCTTCCAGCCCGGATAGAAGCGCCGCGCTGGCCGACGAGGTCTCTCGCGTACGCGTGGCTATCCCCGGACAGCTGACGACCGCCGCTCTTTTGCTCAGCCTCTTCATCGAAGGCACGGGCCGCACCGTGGTCATGCCCTTCGACCGGATCATGCCTGCGGTCGTGGCCGGAGAGGTCGAAGCGGGAGTCATCATCCACGAGGGGCGCTTCACTTTCGCCGGTTACGGTCTGCGGCGATTGATCGACCTGGGAGAATGGTGGGAGCAGACGACGGGACTGCCCATCCCTCTGGGGGGCATCGTGGTTCGCCGCGCGCTGGGGCGCGAGGTCGCGTCGGCCGTGGAAGAGGCCATCCGCTCGAGCGTAGAGCGGGCGAACCGGCATCCGGAGGAGGCTTCCGCATACGTCAGTAGCCAGGCTCAGGAGATGGATCCGAAGGTCTGCGCGGAGCACATCGCGCTCTACGTGAACGAGTTCACCCTGGACTATGGTCAGGAGGGCGAGGAGGCCATCCGAGAGTTGCTCTCTCGGGCCGACCGGACCAGTCCAGGAAGGTCCGTGCCTTCCGGGAAGCTATTCTGGGATGAAGAGTAGCTCTCGCCGGAAGGAGCGAAGCCTGGCTTGCACCCGGCGGGGCTCGGGGATCGTCCCCGGGGTCCGGACGATAAGGAGTTGGTCTGCATGCTGAGCGCAGCGAGGATGACCGTGAACCGTGCCTTCAAGATCGGCCACATCGACCCTCGCATGTACGCCGGCTACATAGAGCCGCTCTTCAACACGGTCTATGGCGGTATCTTCAATCCGGAGCATCCGCAAGCAGACGACCTGGGGTTCCGCGGTGACGTGCTAGCTCTCGTCCGGGAGTTGGGCATCCCCGCGATACGTCTGCCTGGCGGGAACTACGTGTCTGGCTACGACTGGACCGACACGGTGGGTCCGCTCGATCAGCGGAAGGTCCGTCTCGACCTCGCCTGGCGCCAGATCGAGCCCAATCGTTTTGGACTGAACGAATACCTGGACTGGGCAAAGCGTGCCGGCGCCGCGCCGCTGCTCACTGTCAACCTCGGGACGCAGGGGATCAGCGAGGCCGCGGCCCTGATCGAATACTGTAATCGCCCCGGCGGCACGTACTGGTCGGATCTTCGCAGGCGCCACGGGGTGGAGGACCCTCGCAAGATCAAGACCTGGTACCTCGGTAACGAGATGGACGG
>PMIZ01000127.1:0-179 GCA_003157225.1 Actinomycetota bacterium
ACGGAGCGCTCAACAAGCAGGTGCTGTCGGTGCTCGGCAGTGAGGGGTATGTGAGCGTCTTCTGGACCATCGACACGCTCGACTGGAAGCCGGAGCGCACCACGGCGCAGATCAAGGCGACCGTGCTCGGCAAGTTGCAGCCCGGCGCCATCGTTCTGATGCACGTTGGCAGCAAGCAG
>PMIZ01000127.1:240-14289 GCA_003157225.1 Actinomycetota bacterium
ATGCGTAGAGCGAGCGCTCTATCTCATCATGAGACTCAGCCTTCGGCGGCTTCTCCACGGCGACGAACAAGGAGGCGGCGATGCTCGGCAAGGTAGCCATCGTGACCGGAGCCAGTCGGGGCATCGGCAAGGCAATCGCTCTGGGCCTGGCCCGGGAAGGCGCGAAGGTCGTGGTCGCTGCCAGGAGCGAAACGGCTCCCAGCGAGAGCCTCCCAGGCACCATCCACGAGACTGTCGCCGAGATCGAGAAGCTCGGCGGAAAGGCCCTGGCCGTTCGCTGCGACGTCACCGACGAGGCGAGCATCGCGGCGCTGGTCGAGATCACCTTGGCGAGGTTCGGGCGCATCGACGTCCTCATCAACAACGCGGCCATCGACTTTCCTTTTCCAGCTCGGGAAATGCCGCTCAAGCGCTGGGACATCGTGATGAAGGTCAACGCCACCGGCCCGTTCCTGTGCGCCAAGGCGGTGCTGCCGACGATGATCGCGCAGGGTGGGGGCAGCATCGTCAACATCACGTCCAACGCAGGGGCTGAGAGGGGCAGCGGAACCGTGGGCTACAGTGCGGTCTACGGAGCTTCCAAAGCGGCTCTTGACCGCTTCACCTGGGCTTTGGCGGCCGAGGAAGGCAGGCACAACATCGCCGTCAACGCCTTGAAACCATGGGGCGTGGTCAGCACCGAAGGGATGCGGCTCTGGGTACCCGAGGAGGAACGAGTCGGCTGGAAGTCACCCGCTTCCATGGTGGCGTGCGCCCTCTTCCTGGCAAAGCAGGACGCAAGCGGCGTCACGGGTTGCGTGGCCTTCGACGACGAGTACATCTGCTGGCACGGCCTGAAGGTCGAAGAACCGTGAGAGCCGTCGTCTACGAGGGCCCCGAGGACATTCGGCTGGAAGAGGTGCCGGAACCGGTTCTCACCGACCCCGAGGACGCCATCGTCCGCGTCACCACCACGAGCATCTGCGGCAGCGACCTGCACATCGTCCACGGCCTCCTACCCAAGATGGAGCCCGGTCGCATCGTTGGGCACGAGTTCACAGGGGTGGTCTCCCAGGTCGGCTCCGCGGTCACGCGGTTCAAGCGGGGGGACCGGGTGCTGGGACCGGCCGCGGTGTGGTGCGGCCGCTGCCACGCGTGCAAGAAGGGCCTGGTGAGCGCCTGCGAACGCGGCGCCACCTTTGGCCACGGCCCGCTGCTCGGCGACCTGCAGGGCGCGCAGGCCGACTACGTGCGGGTCCCGTTCTCCGACTTCACCCTCCAGCCGGTCACCGCTCCTGACGAGCAGATCATCTTTGCCGGCGACATCCTGCCCACCGGGTATTCGGCAGTGGTGGGACTCACCCCCGGCGGGCGGGGGGTGCGGACTGGCGACAACGTCGTGGTCTTCGGTCTGGGCCCAGTAGGTCTCTGCGCCGTGGCTTCCGCGCGCCTGTTCGGTCCGGCCAAGATCATCGCGGTGGACAACCAGACGCAGCGTTTAACGACGGCCCGCGACCTCGGGGCCGACGTGACCGTGGACGCTGCGATTGAGGATGTGCGCGAGGCCATTCGGGAACTCACCGACGGCTGGGGAGCTGACTACGTCGTCGAGGCCGTCGGCAAGGAGGAAACCCTGAGGAACGCGGTATCGGTGGCGGCTGCTGGCGGCGTTGTTTCGGTAGTGGGAGCGTTCCAGCAACCCACGATTTTGAACGCGCCCCGCATGATGGCGAAGAATCTCACGCTGGCCATGGGAATGGGCGATCTCGGGCGGATGAGGGAGTTGGTGGGCGTGATCGAAGCTGGCAACCTGGACTTGACCCCCCTCGTCACCCACCGTATGAGTCTCGATGACGCTATCCGTGCTTACGAGATCTTCGACAAGAGGCTCGAAAGCGCCATCAAGATCCTTCTCACGACTAGCTAGCCCTCACTGAGCAGGTGCACCAAGGATAAGCAAAGGAGCGCTCGAGTGGACGACAAGCAACTGGAAGGGCGGCTCGCCGCGGTGGAAGCAATGGTCAAGGAGCTGACTCGGCGAGTCCAAGTGACGGAGGATGCGAAGGAGATCCAGGAACTGCAGTATCGGTATCTGGACGCTCTCATGGCCACCCAATGGGACGTCTGCACCGAGTGCTTCGCCGAGGACGCTCTCATCGACGTGTATCTGCACGATCCGGTGCGGGGCAAAGAGAACATCCGCCAGTGGTTCAAGAGAGAACTCTCCGAGACGCACGCCGGTAAGGAGGGCGATGTATGCGTTCACCCGATCGTCACCATCGACGGCGACAAGGCGAAGGGCGACTGGATTCTCTACATGATGTACTTCTACGCCCGCACCGGCCAGTCCATGTTCTGGGTGCAGGGCCAGTACGACATGGACTACGTGCGCGAGAACGGACGGTGGAAGATCGGCGTGATGCGCTGGAAAGAGCTCATCGGCCTTCCCGGAGGCGGGCCTCCAACTGGGCTTTGGTGAACGTCTAGAAGACGCCGGGACGCACGGGGAGAAGCCTCTTGACACAGAAGAGTCACGCTGCCACAATGCGTAGAGCGAGCGCTCTATCGAAGAAGAGGGTCTTGGGTGCGATATAGATCAACCGGAGGATCGAGGAGGCCGCAGTCGCTATGACCAGTACCAAGCGGCAGCTTGACGAGATGCAGCAGCGGGTCGTCGAAGGTGGCCTGGCTGCGGGCCCTGCCGACCGCGAGTTGACCGAGATGAAACAGCGGCAGATCGTGGAGGGGGCGAGCGAGGTCCTCTTTGACAAGGGATTCGGCAAGACCTCCATACGCGACATAGCCTCGGCCTGCGGAATGTCCATGGGACAGCTCTATCATTACATCTCCTGCAAGGACGACATCCTCTACCTGATGCATGTTCGGAGTCAAGAGCTGTGGCATCAGCACCTGTCCGAGGCGGGATTCGATGCGATCAGCGATCCAGTGGCCAAACTGGAGCACGGCCTGAGGATCACCATCCGCTACCTTTCGCAGAATCGGGACCTCTATCGGTTCATATTCACAGAAAGCAAGTATCTCGATAGGGAGCATCTGGGAAAGGTGCTTGAGCTGGACGACCAGAACGTGGTGGGTTTCTACCGGCATCTGCTCTCGCTGTTGCCCGGCAAGCGTCTGCCGGGCCGGGAAGCCGACGTAGCTGCCAACCTGGTCTCCTTCATCTGTATGTTCCTGCCCTTGCGCGGCTGGAACCTCGAATTGACCACGCCGGACAGCTTCGACGCCACCGTCGAGTTCCTAATTGACTTCATCTTCCGTGGCCTGGGCTTGGATCGCGGACCGAGCGACGGGGAGGCCTAGAGAATGCAGGTGATTCGGAAAGCGGCCGTGCTTGGGGCGGGACGTATGGGCACCGCAGTCGCGGCCCATTTCGCCAACGCCGGCGTGCCGACGCTTCTCCTCGATCTGGCTCCGGGCGAGCTCGCCGAAGAGGAGAAGAAGAAGGGGCTCGATCTGACGCACCCGAGCGTGCGCAACCGCCTGGCCATCGCGGGCATCGCCGCCGCGGCGAAGGGGCGTCCCGCCGCCTTCGCGCATCCGAGCCGGGTCGGCCTGCTCACCCCGGGCAACTTCGAGGACGACCTGCCCAAGCTGGCGGACGTCGACTGGGTGGTGGAAGCGGTCGTGGAACGGCTGGACGTCAAGCAGGACCTCCTGGCCAGGGTAGCCAAGCACCTGGGGCCGAAGACCATCGTGTCGACGAACTCGTCGAGCCTCTCGGTCAACGCCATGGCGTCCGTCTTGCCCGATGCCGTCAAGACGCGCTTCCTGGGGACCCACTTCTTCTTCCCGCCACGCTATATGTACCTGCTCGAGCTCATCCCGGGCCGGGCGACCGATCCGGCGCTGGTCGACGGTCTGCGGGAGTTCGCCGAGCTGCGCCTGGGCAAAGGCGTGGTCATGAGCGAGGACACATCGAATTTTGTGGCCAACCGTATAGGGATCTTCTCCACGGTGTACGCCATCAACGCCACGGACAAGTACGGGCTGACCATCGAGGAGGTCGACGCAGCGAGCGGCCGCGCCATTGCCCGCTCGGTCACGGCAACCTACGGCACTTCCAACCTGGCCGGCACCGACGTGCTGGCCTACGCGGTGGGGAGCCACTACGAGACCACCCCGAACGACGAGATGCGCGAACAGTGGAGGCTTCCTCAGTGGATCCTCGACATGGTCGCCCGGGGATACCTGGGCGAGAAGACCGGGGGCAGCTTCTTCAGGGAGAAGCGTACCCTGGTGATCGACCCTGCGACCCTCGAGTACCGGCCGTGGCAGGACCCGCGGCAGCCGAGCCTTGCTGAGGTCGGCAAGATCTCCGACTCGGTGGCCCGGGTCAAGAAGTTCATCTCTCTCGACGACTCCGCCGCGCGATTCGGCTGGGACCTTCTTGCCGCGACCTTCGTCTACTCCGCCAACCGGATTCCCGAGATCTGCCACGACATCGCGCAGATCGACCGGGGCATGCGCTGGGGCTTTGCGTGGGAACTCGGTCCCTTCGAGCTCTGGGATGCCCTCGGAGTCAGAGGGACCGTCGAGCGCATGCTGGCCGAAGGGCGCGCCGTGCCGGAGTGGGTGCTGCAGCTCGCCGCCAGCGATTCGCCTTTCTTCTACAAGAAAGAGGCCGGTCGGATTGAAGTCTGGGGGCCGGGACAGACCGAGCACAAAGCTCTGCCTGCTCGCCCTCGGACCATCGTGTTGGCCGACCTCAAAGCGGTCGGCAAGACGCTGGACGAGAACGAACATGCCAGTCTCATCGATCTCGGTGACCGCGTAGCGTGCATCGAGTTCCACACCAAAGCCAACACCGTGGGCGAGGGCGTGCAGCTCTTCATCGAGAAGGCCATCCAGCAGGCCGGGGGCGCCTATGACGCCCTGGTCATTGGCAACCAGGGATCGCACTTCTCGGCGGGCGCCGACCTCAAGACGATGCTCGACAAGATAGCCGCCGAGGACTGGGACGGTATCGACTACCTGGTTCGCACTGCCCAGCGGGTGAGCATGGCTATCAAGTACGCGCCCATCCCCATCGTGGCGGCGCCGTTCGGGCGCGTGCTGGGCGGCGGTCTCGAGGTATGCCTCCACTGCCATAGAGTGCAGGCGGACGCCGACGTGGCTATGGGTCTCGTGGAGACGGGCGTCGGCCTGGTGCCTGCCGCCGGTGGCATGAAGGAAGCAGTGTTTCGCACCATGGCTCCTGCGCGGGGAGTCGCCTGGCAGTACTTCATCATGAGGCGCTCCTTCGACGCCATAACCCAAGCCAAGGTCAGCTCGTCGGCCTGGGAGGCGTTCGACCTTGGGTACCTACGTCCCGGCGACGGGGTGACCATGAATCGCGACGGCCTGATCTACGCCGCCAAGCAGGTGGCGCTCGGGATGGTTGAGACCGGTTGGCAGACTCCAGCTGCGGTCAAAGTCCGGGTGATGGGGCGGGACGGCGTCGGAAACTACCGTGGCCTCCTCAACAACCTGAGCAAAGGCGATTTCGTGTCCGACCACGACCGGCAGCTGGGCAGCAAAGTGGCCTGGGTGCTTTCGGGCGGCGAGGTGGACATCAACACCGAAGTGGACGAACAGCACCTGCTCGACCTCGAGCGCAAGGCCTTCCTAGAAGTATGCCGCACGCCCAAGACCGTCGAGCGCATGCAGGCCGTGTTGAGCACCGGCAAACCCCTCCGCAACTAGCCGATTGGTGAAGGAGAGCCTTCCGTGAAAGAAGCAGTGATCGTATCGGCCGTGCGCACGGCCGTCGGCAAGGCCCCCAGAGGGATGTACCGGACCACCCTGCCTGAAGTCCTGGCGACGACCGCCATCCGCGGAGCGCTGGAGCGCGCACCCGCCCTCGACCCGGCCGAGATCGACGACGTCATGATGGGGTGCGCTTTCCCTGAGGCGGAGCAAGGGCTGAACGTTGGCCGCAACTACGCCTTGCTCGCCGGCCTGCCCCAATCCGTGCCCGGTTTCACGATGAACCGTTTCTGTTCCTCGGGGCTGCAGGCCGTAGCCCTGGGCGCGCAGGCCATCATGAGCGGCATGGCCGAGGTCGTGTTGGCGGCCGGCGTCGAGTCGATGTCCCGCGTGCCGGGCGGCGGCAACAAGGAGATGTTCAGCAGCGAGATGTTGGACGCCAGCCCCGACGTCTACCTGAGCATGGGGCTGACGGCGGAGAACGTCGCCTCGCGGTTCAACGTCACCCGTGAAGAGCAGGACACACTGGCCGCGGAGAGCCACCGCCGCGCGCTGGCGGCCATCGCGAACGGCACCTTCAACGACGAGATCGTGCCCGTGGAGATCAAGCACTGGCTGCCCGGCCCAGACGGATCGGTGGTGGAGAAGAGCACCACGGTCACGGTTGACGAGGGGCCTCGCGCCGGAAGCACCATCGAGGCGCTCGCCAATCTCAAGCCTGTCTTCAAGAAGAACGGCACCGTCACCGCGGGCAACTCCTCGCAGACCAGCGACGGAGCCGCGGCCGCGGTGGTCATGAGCGCCGAGAAGGCGGCGGCGCTGGGTCTCAGACCTCTCGCCCGGTTCGTCTCCTTCGCCGCGGCGGGGTGTGACCCGGCGGTGATGGGCATCGGACCGGTCTTCGCCATCCCCAAGGCGCTCAAGCTCGCCGGGCTCGGAGTCGGCGACATCGATCTGGTGGAACTGAACGAAGCCTTCGCCAGCCAGGCGTTCTACTGCATGCGCGAGCTGGGCTTCGACCCGGCCATCGTGAACGTGAACGGAGGAGCGGTCGCTCTGGGACACCCGCTTGGAGCGACCGGCGCCAAGCTCACCGCCACGCTGCTTCATGAGATGCGGCGGCGGCAGAGCCGGTACGGGGTGGTCAGCATGTGCGTGGCCGGTGGCCTCGGTGCCGCGGCCGTCTTCGAGAGACTCTAGACGGGAGGAATCATGGCGCTGGGCAAATTCGCGGTCGACTACGAGCAGCGGGTCGACTATGTCCGTCTGCGGACGGAACGGCTGCAGCGAGCCAAGGACGAGATCAACAAGGCCGGTCTCGGCGCTCTGGTTACCTGGGACGAGGCCAACGTCCGGTACCTCACCGGCTACTACATCACCACGCCCAACCGTCCTCTCGAGGCGCAGTTCGCGTTCGTGGCCCGCAACGGCAATCCGCACATCATTGGGGGCAACGACCAGGAGGGCCTCATCAAGCGCATGCCTTGGATGGAGGGCCGCATCCACGCGCCCGCCGGCATTGCGAAGATCGCCGCGTTCACTCCCGACGACAAGGTTGTCCAGAACGTGGTCGACCAGATCGTCGGCTTCATGACTCAGTATGGGGTCGAAAAGGAGCCGCTCGGCATCGACGGCACCACGCTTTCGTATGTCTATGCCGAGGCCTTCAAGAAGAGGGGCATCGAGGTCGTGCATGCCAAGCCCATCATGGACTTCGCCCGCATGATCAAAACTGCCGACGAGATCGAACTCATGCGCATAACCTGCGCGAACTCCGAGAAAGCCTTCGCGGCCATCGTGGATGCCATCCGCCCGGGCATCCGCGAATGCGACCTGGTGGGCATCGGCATCAAGGCCCTCTACGAAGAAGGCGACGATCACACCGAGGATCTGGTCTGCTGCTCGGGGCACAACACCAACCCCTACGGCTGGTCGTTTACCGACAAACCGCTGCAGGTGGGGGACCTGGTCTACATAGATGTGGACGGCGCTTCCTACCAGGGCTATAAGTCCTGCGTCTACCGTACCTTCAGCGTAGGCAAGGCCAGCCAGGAGCAGAAGGACGTCTACGAAGAGTGCCGGGCCATGCTCTATAGCGGGATAAGCACCATCAAGGACGGCTCGACCGACTGGCAGGTGCTCGACAAGTGGCCGGACTCGCCCAAGTACTGGGGGCACAACACCTGGGCCGAAGTGGGCCCCTACGCCATCGGCCACGGCCTCGGCCTCACCCTCCACGACCGTCCTTTCTTCAACCGCATGAACCAAGTGGCGGGCGTTCCGGAACAGACCTTCCGCGAGGGCATGGTGCTGGCTATCGAGACCTACGCGGGGCGCAAGGGCGGCAAGTTCGGCGTCCGCTTGGAAGAGAACATCTTGGTGACCAAAGAGGGTTACGAACGGCTCAGCCTCTGGCCCATCGACGAGCTCATGGAGTGCTGGCTGCCCTACCGCTGAGATGAGATCTCGGGCGAGCAAGCGGGACGCGGGGCACCAGAGAAAGACGACAAGGTGAGGCAATGATGGCAGATCTTTTCAGACTCGACGGCAAAGTCGCGGTAGTGGTCGGCGGCGGTGGTGGTATCGGCAAAGCCTTGGCGCTCGGTTTGGCCAGGCAGGGCGCCGAGCTGGCCCTTGCCAGTCGCAACCTGGAGAAACTGGACGCGGTAGCCAAAGAGCTGGCGGCCGACCCCGACGTCAAGACGCAGGTGAGGGCCTTCCAGCTGGACTGCACCGACGAGACCAGCGTCACGAACGCCGCGAAAGAGATCGTGTCCGCCATGGGCACGGTGGACATCCTGGTGAACGCCCAGGGCCAGAACATCAAGGAGCCTTTCGAGAACCAGACCGTGGTCGACTGGAACACGCTGTTCGACAACAATGTCAAGGGCGTCATGCTCTGCTGCCGTGAGTTCGGCAAGGTCATGCTGGAGAAGAAGAAGGGCAAGATCATCAACATCGGCTCTGTCGCCGGCGACCGCGGCGTGCCGCTTGCCGGCAACGTCGGCTACTGCTCCAGCAAGGCGGCTGTCGGTAACCTTACCCGCATGTTGGCCTACGAATGGGCCAAGATGGGCGTCAACGTCAACGCCATCGGCCCCTCGGTCATCTTCACCCCGATGATGAAGAAGGCCCTGCCGCCGGAAGTCCTGGCCGGCGCGACCGCCCTGCATCCCATCGGGCGAGTGGCCGAGCCGGAGGAGCTCATGGGCACCTGCATCTATCTGGCCTCCGCGGCTTCCGACTACATGACCGGACAGGTCGTGTACGTCGACGGCGGGCGTAGTTGCTTCGCCTAGAGAGGGGCTGTTGGTGAAAGTGGAAGACGTCAAGAGGATCGCAGTGTTCGGCGCCGGGACCATGGGTCCCGGTCTCGCCCAGATGTTCGCCATGGCTGGCTACCAGGTCGCGCTGTATTCGCGGCGAGAGGAGACGCTCGCCAAGGCCCTCACCATGGTGCGGGCCAACCTCGCCACCCTGATCTCGCACGGGGCGCTCAGTCAACTAGCGGCCGACCAGGCAGTCACGCGCATCAAGACGACGCAGAGCGTCACGGAAGCGGCGGCCGAGGCCGACTTCGTGCTTGAGACCATCGTCGAGAACAAAGACGCCAAACGAGAGCTCTACGACCAACTGGCCTCTCTGTGCCCGGCGCGAACCGTCTTTGCCAGCAACACGTCCAGCCTGAACGTGTTCGAGTTGCTTCCGGGCGCCATCAAAAGCCGGGCGGTGTGCGCTCACTTCTTCACTCCCGCCCACATCATCCCGCTGGTGGAAGTGGTCCCAGGGCCGGATACCGATGCCGAGGCGCTGTCCTTCGCCGTCGATCTGATGAAGGCCGCCGGTAAGAGCCCGGTGGTGATGAAGAAGTTCGGCCCGGGCTTCATCGTCAACCGCATCCAGCGGGCCATCGGCGAGAGCTGCATGGACATGATCGAGGAGGGTCTGGTGGACCCCCAGGAGATCGACAGCGCCATCAAGCTGACCCTCGGCATACGCCTCCCCATCGTGGGCGTCATGCAGACATTCGACTTTCAGGGTCTCGACATGCTGCTCGCCTACCAGCGCAACGTGGGCAAGGTTTACTCCTTCGTGGAGGAGCGCGTGGAACAAGGCGCCTTTGGGGCCAAGACCGGAAGGGGCATCTACGACTACCAGGGCAGGAGCGAGATAGAGATCCTGCGCAAGAGAGACCACCTCTACCTCAAGATGCTCGAGTTCCTCAAGGAGATCAGAGCGTTCGAGCCCGTGTGATGAACCAAGCGCGAGTCGGGAGCGACATGAGCGACCCCACAGAGTTCGCGAAACTGCTCGAACCGGGGCAGATAGGTAGAGTGAAGACGCGGAACCGCCTCTACAAGTCGGCCGCGGGCATGCACACGTTCTTCGATACCGAGTTCGACTCGATGAACGAGAACACGCTCGGCTTCTACGATGCGTTGGCCCGTGGAGGGGTGGGGATCATCTCCGTGGAAGCCCCGACCGTTGACTTTCCCGAGGGATGCCGGTGGCACTATCGCTACCGCATGGACGACGACAGATACATCCCCGGGATGAAGATCCTGGTGGATGCGATCCACGGTCACGGGTGCCCGACGCTCTTGCAGATGGAGCACGATGGTCCCTGGCAGAACCCCCTGTTCGACAACCATCCGGCTACGTACGTGGGGCCGCCCATCGGCGCGTCGGCGGTCAACATCCCCAAGCTGGGCGACTTTCACCGTGACATGATCCGGCCGCTGACTGTCCCCGAGATCCAGGCGATCGTCCGCAAGTACATCGAGGCCGCCGAACGGGCCCAGAAGGCCGGCTTCGACGGTGTCGACCTCAACATGGCCAGCAGCCACATCGGCCACAACTTCCTCTCGCCGTTCTGGAATAGGCGCGACGACGAGTATGGGGGCACGCAGAAGAAGCGGGCGCGGTTCGTGATGGAGATCATCAGAGGCGTCAAAGAACGTTGCGGCGCCGACTATCCGGTCGTGGTGTGCCTCAACGGGTTCGAGGTCGGCTACTGCATCGACGTTGCCGAGGATAGATGCCTCACTCACGATCAGGCCACCGAGAACATGAAGTGGGCGGTGGAGGCTGGCGCGGACGCAATCATGGTGCGCAGCCACTGGTTGGGCCTGCACGTGCCCGGTTTCCTCCCCGACTACATGTTCTATCCGGAGGCCCAGGTGCCGTCGGACAAGATGCCGCCCCAGTACTACTCGAAAGAGCAGGGCAAAGGCGCCATGAGGCTGATGGCCGACGAGTACAAGAAGATCCTCGGCAAGCCGATCATCCTTATAGGCTACATGACCCCGGAGCTAGGGGAGGCCGCGCTCGAGCAAGGCCAGGCCGATTTCGTCGGCATGAACCGGCCTCTGATCTGCGACCCCGAGCTCCCCAACAAGCTGGCCGCCGGACGGCCGGAAGACGTGCGGCCCTGCACTCGCTGCGGCACATGCCTCGACCAGAGCGAGACCTTCCTTCGCAAATGCCGTGGCAACGCCGCGCTCGGCTATGGCTACCAAACGCTGGACAAGGCGCCCAAGAAGAAGAAGGTCGTGGTCGTTGGTGGCGGCCCTTCGGGCATGGAGGCTGCCCGGGTCGCGTGCTTACGCGGTCACGACGTGACCCTCATCGAGAAGAACTCGCGCCTCGGGGGCCTGGTGCCGCTGGCTGGGCTCATCAAAGGGCTCGAACTCGAGGACCTTCCTTCTCTCATAGACTGGTTCAAGGGCCAGTTGAAGAGCTGCGGAGTCAAGGTCGAGCTGGGCAAGGAGGCGACCGCGGAGAACATCCGGGCGCTGAAGCCGGACACGGTGATCCTCGCTACCGGCGGTGTCCTCAACTCTCCGCCGGTCGAGGGCGACAAGAGCAGGGTGGTAACCACGCCCGAGCTGCACAAACGGGTGAAGCCCTGGCTGCGCCTCTTTGGCACGCGCCTCCTCGGCTGGGCGACCCATCTCTGGCTGCCGATGGGCAAGAACGTGGTGGTCATCGGAGCCGGCCTTCATGGGACGGAAGTGGCCGAGTTCCTGGCTAAGCGGGGCCGCACAGTCACCATCGTCGAACCGACCGATCGGATCGGCGAGGGTGTCATCGACTTCCGTCTGGGTCTGCTGATGGATTGGTTCGAACGGAAGGGCGTCAAGATCGTCACCGGGGCCAAGAACATCAAGGTGACCAACCGCGGTTTGGCCTACGAAGACAAGGACGGGGCCAAGCACGAGATCGAGGCCGACACCGTCATGCCCACGGCGCCGCTCTTGCCCAACGACAAGCTCTACAAGGCCCTGGAGGGCACGGTCCCGGAACTCTACCTCATCGGCGACGGCAAGGAATCGGGCATGATCGTGCACGCTGTCCGGTCGGGCTATCACACCGCGAAAGCGGTCTAGGAGGACAACATGGCTGATTCACCCGGCTACGAGGAGCTGCTCAAGAGACTCGAGAAGACTGAGCGCAATGCCCAGATCGCGCGTGACTACGTGGAGATCTCCAACTTACACGGCCGCTACAACCACCTGTGCTTGGGGCACTCCTGGGACAAGATCGTCGACGAGCTCTTCGCTCAGAAGACGCCCGGGGTCAAAGTCGAGATCGTGGAGAGCGGTGTGTTCCACGGCCTGGACGGTGCGCGCAAGGTCTTCGTCGACATGCTCGGCAAGCTCTACACTTACGAGGGCAACTGCGCCATCCACGAGCTGACCACGCCTATCATCCAGGTCCAGAAGGACATGAACACGGCCAAGGGCATGTGGTACCACGTGGGCTTCAACACCTTCCTGGACCCGGTGAAGGGCGTCATCCCCATCTGGCAGGTGATCAAGTACAACCACATCTTCGTCAAGGAAGACGGACAGTGGAAGTTCTGGGACTACCGGGCGCACCTTCTCATTCGCAGCTCGTTCGAGAAGGGCTGGGTGGACGAGCCGGTCATCCAGGGTAGCGCCATCCAGGGAGCGACACCGCTTGAGGCCCCCACACCGGATGAGCCCAGCAGCTTCCACGAGCCCTATTCGGGTCGCCACGGCAACCACTCCGGGCTACCCATGCCGCCTGAGTATGTAGACCTGGACAACCTCTAGGGCCGCTGAGCGCCCGCGAGCCAGCAACAGGAAGAAGGATCACATGGCTATCAAGACCCCACAGCAATACCTGGAAAGCTTGAGGGACGGCAGGGTCGTCTATTTTGACGGCAAGAGAGTGCTCGATGTGACCGCCCACCCGGTGTGCAAGATCACCAACGACTGGGTGGCGATGGATTACGTCATGAACAACGACCCCCGCTACCAGGACCTGCTGACCGATGTGAACGAGGAGGGCGAACGCGTCAGCTTCGCCCTGCAGCCCCAGCGCAGCCGGGACGACCTGCTGCGGCTTCGCGAAGTGGTGAAGCTCTGGGCGCGCGTCTGCTTCGGCAAGCCGTCGGGAGCCAAGTTCGTAGCCAAAGACGGGCTGAACGCTGTGACGGTGGTGGCCCCGCGGGTGGACAAGAAGAACGGCACCAACTACGCCGCCAACGTGGAGGCCTACCGCAAGCACCTGCAGAAGGACGACCTGGCCTTCGCGATGGGGCTCACCGACATCAAAGGCGATCGGAGCCTGCGTCCTTCGCAGCAGGTGCAGCACAAGGACTTCTACGTGCGCATCGTGGAAGAACGGCCCGACGGCATCATCGTGAGCGGGGCCAAGACCCACATAAGCCAGGCTCCGGCCTGTAACGAGGTGCTGATCGCTCCCTGCAGGGCTATGCAGGAGGACGATGCCGCGTATGCCGTTGCTTTTGGCGTCCCGCTCAACGCGCCGGGCATCACCATGATCTGCGCGCAACCGGATATCTCCGAGGGAGCCTCTCGGTTCGATCACCCGATCTCAGCCAGCGTGTACATCAACGACGCCACCATCATTTTCGACAACGTGTTCATCCCCAACGAGCGCATCTTCCTGAAAGGGGAGTGGGAGTTCGCGGGCGAGGTGGCCTACATGTTCGCCAACTTCCACCGGCTGAGCGCCGAGACCTACAAGGCCATGGAGCTGGAGCTGTTCACCGGGGCCGCCGCACTCATGGCCGAGTACAACGGCATCGAGAAGAAGCCGCACGTTCGCGAGAAGCTCACCTGGCTGGTGATGTACACCGAGGCGGTGGAGACGCTGGGTCTGGCTGCGGTGGAGCACTGCGTCGGGGAACCAGGCTCCGATCTCGTTTACCCCAACCCCATGATCGCCAACATCTGCAAGTTCTACTTCGCCGACAACTGGCACACCGCGACCAAGTACATCCAGGACATCGCCGGCGGCATCGTAGTGACCGCGCCGGGTTCGAAGGACTTCTACAACCCCGCCACCCACGACTTCATGGAGAAGTACTTC
>PMIZ01000156.1 GCA_003157225.1 Actinomycetota bacterium
ATCGAGTCCACTTCGTCGACGATGCAGTAGGCGTGGCCGCGCTGCACCTGCTGGTCGGTGTGCGACACCATGTTGTCCCTGAGGTAGTCGAAACCGAACTCGGTGTTGGTTCCGTAGGTGATGTCGGCGCTGTAGGCTTCGCGCCGGGCCTCAGCTTCCATGCTGTTCTGCAAGGCCGCCACCGAAAGACCCAGGAATTCGTATACCGGCCCCATCCAGGCAGCGTCGCGGGCGGCCAGGTAGTCGTTGACGGTGACGAGATGCACGCCGCGTCCGGCCAACGCGTTGAGATAGACCGGCATGGTGGCCACCAAGGTCTTGCCCTCGCCCGTCTTCATCTCGGCGATAGAGCCCTGGTGCAGCACGACGGCGCCCATGATCTGCACGTCGAAGGGGCGCATGCCGGTGGTACGCCTAGCTGCCTCCCGAGCCACCGCGAAGGCTTCGGGCAGCAGATCGTCCAGGGTCTCCCCATCACCGAAACGCTGCTTGAACTCCACCGTCTTGGCCCTCAGGGCCTCGTCGGACAATGCGGAGAACTCAGGGTCCCAGGCGCTCACCCGAGCAACGGTTGCTTCCAGCTGTCTGAGCTTCTTGCCCTCGCCGAAGCGAAGGACCTTGTCAACGACCTTGATCATCGGCCGTGCCCTTGGCTTAGGAGGCTGCCGAACAATGACGCCACGGCCGCGAGGACACGCTGGCCAGCGCGATACTGCGTCCTCGGTCGCGCAAATAGCGCTGCTATTCGCGCTTCCTGCGTCCTTGTCTCGCGTGCGGCGATCGTGTCCTTGCGGCGCAGCGTCATTGCTCGACAGCCTGTTAGGTCTGCGCTTCGATCAGCCCGTAGTTGCCATCGCGACGACGATAGACTACGGCGGTCTCGCCGGTCTCCGAATTCGTGAACACGAAGAAGTCGTGTCCCACGAGTTCCAGTTGCAGGGCGGCTTCTTCGGGCGTCATGGGCTTGACCATGAACTGCTTGGTCTTGACGATTAGGGGAGTAGCCACTTCGGGTTCTTGTTCCTCAGGCTCTTCGAGGATCTTGAAGCCCTCCGACACAAGCACTTCCTTCTGAGGCCCGGCTGGATGTGAAACAAGCTTGCCGCGATACTTCTTGACCTGCCGCTCGAGCTTCTCGAACACCAGATCCATGGAGGCATAGATGTCCGGAGAAGCCTCCTTTGCCCTGATGACAGGTCCCTTGGTAAAGATGGTCACCTCTACGACCTGATTGTCAGCAATGCTCGGGTTCTTCTCGGTCCACAGCTCCACCTCGCAACGGGAACTTCCGGCGAGATACTTCCTCAGCCTCCCGAACTTCTCTTCGGCGTACGCGCTGATGGCTTCTGTAAGAGCCAGATTTCTGCCCTTCACCGTGAGATTCACGCCGATGCTGCTCCTTGACTCGTCGGACAACCGCAAACTCCCAATCCCGCGTTCCCCCGGCATGTGCCGGTTGGCGGAACGATGAAAGATACCATACCTCCTTCAGTCGTGCCGTTCGACGGTGCCTGCGACCACCCGCGAGAAGGTGAAGACGTGAACAGGCAACCCCATACCCTCACCGAGGACGGAAGACACCTCCCTGGCAGTCGCGCCCGTGGTGTAGACATCGTCCACGACCAGCAGAGCCTGGGTCTTCGACGGGACCAGAGCGGGAGCCCGCTTCTCCAGCGCGAACGCTCCGCGCAGGTTCTCCTGCCGGTCGGCTCTCCCCAAACCCTTCTGGTGCCTGGTCGCCCGCGTCTTGCACACAAGACCGGCCGGTGGCATGGGCACGGCCTCGGAAGCCAGGGCCCGAGCGAGCACTTCCGCCTGGTTATACCCGCGCTCCCGCTCCGCCGAGCGGCGGCAGGGAACCCAGGTGACGAACAGGCGGTCAGGGGAGGTCAAGCAGGAGACGTACTCCGCGAACCAAGGACGGGCCACGTCGGCCATCACCCGCCCGAGCACCGGCTGTCCGCCGAACTTGAAATCGGCCACCAGGCGGCGCGCCAATCCTTGGTGGCGGAACGCCCCGCGTGCGCTGGCATAGCTCAGTTGCTCGCCCATGCAGCGAGCGCAGCGCCCGCCCACCAGCGGCGCCGGCCCCGGCTCTCCACATCGGGGGCAGGGATCGGACCCGACAGCCTGGAGCGTCTCCCGACAGCCGTCGCAGAGGTACGACTCGAAGTCGCCGCACCCCGCGCAACGCGGCGGGAAGAGCACTGAGAGCACCGGCTCGGCGACGCAGTCGCGCCACCACCTTCCGATATCCTTCAAGCCCGCCGTCCGCGCGGTGGTCCCCCCGTCCATTGCCAGTCCTCGTTCCGGCTTCAGCGTCCGGCGTCGCCATCGGATCTTCGGCCGACGATGCCGTCGAGTCTGATCTCACCGGCTGACACTAGGGATCGAGGCAGGAGCACCACGCGGGCAAGGTGGGCGCCTCTGCCGATCACGCTGCCCTCACCGACCACCGCCGGTCCCTCGATGACCGCGTCTTCGGCAATACGGCAGCCCCGACCGATCGAGACCGGAGGCTCGAGCCGCGCGGACGGTGCGATGTCGGCGCGTTCTTCCGCCCACAGGCCGGGGCGTATCTCCGCGCCCGGTATCTCTACGGCCACGCGGCGGGAGAGCGCGTCCCAGTTGCCGCGCAGGTATTCGCCCAGGTTGCCCACGTCACTCCAATACTCACTCGCCTCGTAAGCGTGAAAGGGAACGTCTTGCCGCAGCAGGTCGGGAAACAGCCGTTTGCCGAAGTCGTCGAACAGTCCGGCAGGGATGTGGGAGAGGATCTCGGGCTCGAACACGTAGATTCCACAGTTGCAAAGGTCGGAGCGGGCGTCCTCGCGAGACGGCTTCTCCTGGAACCCCAGCACTCGACCCTCGGCATCGGTGACCACCACGCCGTAGTGGCTGGGGTCCGAGACCTTCTTGACGGCCATCGTGGCTATGGAACCGGCGCGGCGGTGCGCCGCGACCACCGCGGAGAGGTCGATGTCGGTGAGGGCGTCGCCGCTCATGACGAGAAAAGTACCGCTTCCGAGGTACCCGGCGTTGTTCTTCACTCCGCCGGCGGTACCGAGCAGTTCCCGCTCATACGAATAGGTGAGCTTCATGCCGAGAGCCGCTCCGTCACCGAAGTAGCCGGTGATGGCGTCGGGAAGATGGTGGAGGTTGATGACCACCTCGTACAGGCCGTGACGCCACAGCAGCCGCAGGATGTGGTAGAGGGCCGGCCGGTTGACGATCGGCACCATGGGTTTGGGCATGAGATCGGTGACCGGGCGGAGCCGGGTGCCGATGCCCGCCGCCATGATCATGACCCTCACGCAGACTCCAGTCTTCGCAAAGTCTCTTCAAAGGGAGGCTCGGCGACGCCGCGATCGGTGATGATGGCGGTGACGTTCCGGGCCGGCGTGACGTCGAAAGCCGGGTTGCGCACCTGGACCCCGGGTGGAGCCCAGCGCACGTCGCCGTATCCCGTGACCTCAGAAGAAGGGCGTTCCTCGATGGGGATGACGGACCCATCGGCCAAGGAGCGGTCGACGGTACTGAAGGGTGCGGCCACATAGAACGGGACCCCGTGCTCCCGAGCGAGCACCGACACTGTGTAGGTGCCGATCTTGTTGGCAACGTCCCCGTTGGCGGTGATGCGGTCGGCGCCCACCACGACGTGGGTGATGAGGCCCTGGCGCATGAAGTAGCCGGCCATGTTGTCGGTGATGAGCTCTACGGGAATGCCGTCTCTCATCAATTCCCAGGCCGTCAGGCGGGCCCCCTGTAGCAGGGGGCGGGTCTCGTCGGCGATGACCCGAAGGCCGGGATCGCGGGCGAACACCGATCTGATGACTCCAAGAGCGGTGCCGTATCCGGCCGTCGCCAGGGCTCCCGCGTTGCAGTGCGTCAGTATCACCAGTCGCTCTCCATGGATCAGTCCGGCCCCGTATTCCCCTATCGACCGGCACGAAGCCAGGTCGTCCTCGTAGATCTGGATGGCGCGTCGCTCCATGCCGGCCGTGACGGCCTCCGGAGCCAGGCTATCGTCGTTCCAGATGCGCTCCATCTCCTTGAGCGCCCACGGAAGATTATAGGCAGTGGGTCGGGTCTCCAATAGGCCTTTCGATGCATCTTGGATGGCGGACCGGAAGGCGGTGGAGTCGCCGGCGCGCAGCGCGGCTCGCGCCGCCAGCGCCATGCCCATGCCCGCGGCGACGCCGAGAGCAGGGGCGCCGCGGACGGCCATCGAACAGATGGCGTCGGCCACCTCCTGCCAGGTGTGGCAGCGCAGATAGACCTCTTCGAGGGGCAGCCGGCGCTGATCGATCATGACGACGACGCCGTCGTCCCACACCACCGGGTGGATCCCCATGCCCTAGGTCCCCATGTTCCAGCTGGCGAGGTACTTCACTTGCTCGGGTGTGAGTGTGTCGATGCCGGCTCCGAGCGACTCAAGCTTGAGGCGGGCGATCTCTGCGTCGATGTCGGCGGGTACGTCGTAGACCCTCTTCTCCAGGGTGGCCGCGTTCTTGACCATGTATTCGGCGACGAGCGCCTGGTTGGCGAAGCTCATGTCCATCACACTGGAGGGATGACCCTCGGCGGCAGCCAGGTTTATCAGCCGGCCTTCGCCCAGGAGGTAGATGTGGCGCCCGTCCACCAGCTTGAACTCTTCCACGAACTCCCTGACCTGCCTGCGCGCCACGGACATGCTTTCGAGCGCCGGGATGTCGATCTCCACGTTGAAGTGGCCGGTGTTGGCGACGATGGCGCCGTCCTTCATGACCTCGAAGTGTTCCTTGCGGATGACGTGGATGTCGCCGGTGGCGGTGATGAAGATGTCGCCGATGGGAGCGGCCTGCGCGATGGGCATCACGCGGTAGCCGTCCATGATGGCTTCCAGAGCGCGGAGCGGGTCCACTTCCAGCACGACCACGTCGGCGCTGTGGCCCTTGGCCCGCAAGGCCACGCCGCGGCCGCACCAGCCGTAACCGGCGA
>PMIZ01000500.1 GCA_003157225.1 Actinomycetota bacterium
GCCCAGGAGGCGCTTCATCGGGTGAACGTGTCCTCGTCCTTGCGCACAAGCAACCACTCTTGCAGAAGCCCATTTCGTGGTCAAGGGCCGGCAGACGGTGACTCTCGAAGGACCCGGGAGCCGGCCTGTTGCGCACCGCTCTACAGCGGAGTCTTGTGAGGGACCTCCGGCCGACCTATAGTGCATGAAGAAGCACCCGTGAGNNTCCCGACCTCGAAAGGAGGCCAGAGTGTCGTTTTGTCGCTCCTGTGGCAATCCCCTCGGCGAGGGCGAGCGGTTCTGCGGCAACTGCGGCCAGCCGGCAGGCCAAGCCGGCGCCGGTATACCGCCGGCTGTCCCGCAGCCGCCCGCCTCCGGGGCATATCCTCCCCAATCCCCCTACGCAACCGGCCAACCTTACGGCCAATCCTACGGTCAGACTGCCTACGCGCCCCCGCAACAGCACCGAGGCAAGGGCCTCTGGATAGGGCTTTCGGCCTTGTTGCTCGCGGTGGTGGCGGTCGCATGTGTCCTCGTGTTCGTAGTCTTCTACGACGACATCTTCAAGGATGACGCCACTGCGTCGAATCCACCTCAGAACGTCGCCGGTCAGACCGCGAACCTGAGTGTCAAGAGCTCGCCCACTGCCATCATGGCATCGTCCGTGACCATGATCGGCGCGTCGGAGAGCCTGACGGGCACGTTTGACTTGAAAGTCACTATCACGGCCGATAGTAGCCTGCCCGCAGACCAGGCGAAGATGTACGCCGAGCCTTGGACTCTCAAAGGCACCATGGCCTACACAAGCGCGGATCAGGCCGGGGACTTCAAGATCTCCCTGGGCATGATGGGCAAGACCATGGATGTCGGGATCAGGTTGTTGGGAGGCAAGGCTTGGATAGGCCTGGCGGATCAATGGTACGAGGCATCCAGCAACACGGAACAGCAATTGGCCGGTTCCGGAGTGAGCGGCACGCTGGCCTCGTTGCAGAAGATGCTCTCAACCCTTGCCATCGACCCGACAAGCTGGCTGAAAGACCAAGCCCCCGTGAAAGAGGAAAAGATCGACGGGGTCAAAGTCCTGCACATTTCGGGCAGCAACCCCGACTGGGCCGTCATGCTGGGCGACCTGGCGAAGATCACGTCGAGTCCGGAATACCAGAACCTGATGAGTTCCGCCGGGTCAACGGCCTCATCGCTGGCGTCTCAGCTGCCGAGCTCTGACCAGCTCACCAAATCGGTGACGCAGATGGACGCGTTGCTCAAGAACGTCACGGTCGACCTCTGGGTGGAGAAGGGCACTGCGCTACTTAGGAAGGCAGCGATCGTCTGCGACGTAACCCCCCCGGCCGGGGACACCACCAGCTCGGACAGTAGCAGCGGCACGGGGAGCCTCAACTTGAGCGGTAGCGGGATCACAAGCATGAGTTTGGCCGCGACGATCACGCTTGATCCGAACCAGCCGGTGAACGTTGAGGCGCCTTCGTCGGCAAAAACCTACGACCAGCTCCAGGCCGACATCCAGGCGAACCCGGCGCTTCTCGGACCTCTGGGAGAGCTGCTGTCCGGTCTGGGCTCGAGCCAGTAGCGCGAAGAAAGCCCCGGGAAACCGGGGCTTTCTCTTATGCTAGGAGGTCGCACCGCGGCTAGCCGATAGTCAAGCCGCCATCAATGCCAAGACACTGGCCGGTGATGAAGGAGGCCTTGTCCGAGCAGAGCCATATGACCGCCTCCGCAACATCCTCCGGAAAGCCGATGCGCTTCAGGGGAAGCTGGCTCATCAGTTTGTCCGCCTCCCCCGGCGATGTCCCGGTAAGGTATTCCCATAGCAGGGTGTTCTGGATGGGCCCGGGCGAGACCGCATTCACACGTATGCCGAACGGCCCACCCTCCAACGCCGCGGTCCTGGTGAGGTTGTCCTGCCCCGACTTGCTGGCGTTGTAGGCAGAGAACAGCGCGCCTGGCTTGACCGCGGCCCCGGAGGATGTGTTGACGATCGCGCCGCCCTGCCCCTGTTTCGTCATCTGCTTGATCTCGTACTTGAGACACAGAAAGACACCCTTGAGGTTGGTGTCGAGCGTCTGATCCCAGATCTCCTCCGAGGAGTCCGCGATGCTCACCAAGGGAACCCGTTTGCCGTCCGGGCCCACACCGGCGTTGTTGAACGCGTAGTCCAGACGGCCGTACACTTCCACGCACTTCTCCACCATGGCTTTGACGTCGTCTTCCTTGGAGACGTCGCAGCGCACGAAGATCGCCTCCCCACCGGCGTCCTCGATCGACTTGACCGTCTCGTTGCCGCCGGCGACGTTCCGCGCGGTCGATACGACCACCTTGGCGCCTTCGCGGGCGAACAGCTGGGCGCCCGCTCTCCCGATCCCCGTAGCTCCTCCGGTTACGAGCGCCACTTTGCCATTGAACGCTCCAGCCATTTGCTCCTCCAAACTCGACGTGTTCTATCGGTGCTTGATGCCTTCGCCCATGGGCCAGGACATCTTCAAGAAGACCTGCTTGCTGATGTTGCGGACGATCATGGGACCGTGAGAAACATTCGGAGGGATGTAGGCCCAAAAGCCCTTGTTGATAACGTGTTTCTCCCCGCCTATCCAGAGCTCCACCTCGGCGCAGAGGTCGGTGATGTCGTCGTAGTTGAAGGCGATGCAAGCGATCGAGGTGCCGTGCGACAGGGTGTGGGCGTCCATGACCACGTGGCCGGCCCTCGAGGTGTCTCCGGGGAGGAGCCATCTGGTGTCGCACCCGAACTCGGCGTCGGGAATGACGGTTTGGTCGATGTAGGCCATCGGACGGGTGTAGGCGGGATCGAGAGGGCGCATATAGTCCGGCCGGACTATCTTCGGGTCGGTGCCGTAGACGATGTATCGTCCGTATTTCGACCTCGCCGGGTCGATGAGCTTGGCAAGTGGAGGAGCCTTCTCCTCTGCCCCCGCGGTCTTGCTGTTGTCGTCCTTCTCCCTCGTGTACGCGCCACCCGGCCCCGATGTCCAGTGCAGCGTCGGCCGAGAGAACATCTGGCTGCGCGCGCCGGTTAGGAATACGGGCATGTGGGGTAGGTCGGCGGGGACGTAGGCCACCCAACTCGACTTCAGCGGGATGATCTCGTCGTCGATCTGCATCCCCATGGGGTCGATGTCGGCGAAATCGTCGGGGTTGGGGCCCCACCAGGAAAGGAGCTCCGGGAAGCCGTGAGCGTGGGGGAACATGGTGGGAGTGGAGAACCCGGCGGCGGCCAGCTCCTCCCAGGTCACCTGATTGGGGTAGTCGGGCGGCCACATCCAGACGGTCTCACCGTAGTAGGCGCCGGGGATGACATCCTCGTCGATCCAGTGGACGGGCTCCATCGGGAGCCGCGTGCCCATGGCGAGCAGCCGCTCGCGCTGCTCCGGGGTCGGACCGGGCAGCAGATGTCGCTTCTCGAGTGTGGTGCAGATGTACTTGTCGTACTGTCCCATCTTCCCTTTCACTCCCGCCCGGGCGCCGTGGCCTCTCGGTATTTGGGTTTCTTCTTGCCTATCCGCGTATAGAGCTCTTCGGGCATGTCTTCAGGATACTTGTAGAACACAAACTCGCAGGCCCCGTTGTGCAGCGGTTCGGACACGATGTGCAC
>PMIZ01000479.1 GCA_003157225.1 Actinomycetota bacterium
GGCGGCGGCATGGGACGAATGGCCGAGACCTGCGGGGCAGTTACGGGAGCGATGATGGCCTTGGGCTTGAGATTTGGGGGAACCACCCCGGATCGAGAGGCGAAGGAACGGGTCTACACACGGATCAGGGAGTTTGCACAGCGGTTTCAGGCCCGCGACGGTTCGCTCGTCTGCCGGGACTTGCTCGGCTGCGACATCAGCTCTTCGGAAGGCTTCCGCGAAGCCAAGAGAGGCGCTCTGACCCGCTGCCCAGAGTACGTCGGCTGGGCCTGTGACCGTCTGATCGAGATGTTCGAGCGCGATGCGAGTGAAGGTTCACGGGGCATTTAGGGAGGAGCGATGATTTGCGGCGAGTTGCGAAAACACCTCTTGGCGACAACGGCGAAGCAGCAAGTCGCCGACGTCCGCATCGGCGCTCGCTATGCGGCGGCCATGCTGGAGGATGGCAGTGTGGGTGTCGCCTACACGTTCCGCGAAAATGCGGCCTCGGACTGCGCGGGATTCATGGGCCGGGTGTCGCCCATCGGTAGAACGACCGTGGAGATTCTTGAGTATCTGGATTCGGATGACGGGCTCGAGCGCACCGTGGGACTGGCTGTTGCGAACGCTCTCGCCAACCGGCACGGCGCCGGTCAGCATGAGGGGGACGTCCTTCACTTCATCTCGATCGGCTTCCTGGACCGGGTGGGGATGGTGGGGTACTTCGGCCCCCTCGTGGCCCCCTTGGAGAAGCGTGTCCGAGAGCTCGTCATCTTCGAGCACAACGCCGCTCGTTCGAAACGAGTGCTCCCGGCGGAGCAGGCTCTGGTGGAGCTGCCGCGCTGCGATGTGGCCATCATCACCGCGACCGCGCTCATCTTCGGCGATCTTGATCGCTTGTTGGAAGCGGCAGCCGGGTGTCGTGAGATTGCCCTGGTAGGTGCCTCCACGCCACTGGTTCCGGTAGTCTTTAAACCGCTCGGAGTTACCTTGCTTTCCGGCATCACGGTGACCGATGGACCCGGGATCCTTCAGGTGGTGAGCGAAGGAGGCGGGATGGGGGCTTTCGGCCAACGGATCCGCAAAGTGAATGCAAGACTGTGATCATCACCATCAACCCGGGCGCGCCAGCCTACGTTGTTCCGACTAGCCTTGCCGCCGCCTTCTTCTGTACCTCGAGGTTCAAAGCGTTGGGTTCTCCTTGGTGCAGCGCTTTGCTCGGGCAGACTCGCACGCATGCCGGCTCCAGACCGTGCTCAAGGCGCGCGCTGCAGAGGTCGCACTTCTGCATGGTGCCGTCCCTGCCGAAGCGGGGCACGCCGAACGGGCAGGCCATCGAGCAACTGTGACACCCGATACATACTTCCCCGTCGACCCGCACCGCCTGGGTTGCAGAATCCCGGGAAATAGCTCCGGTCGGACAGGCGATGAGGCAGGGCGCGTCTTCGCAGTGCATGCACGCGAGGGAGACGTAGCGAAGCCGAGCCTCAGGATAGGCGCCCGATTCGACCGTGAACACCTGCCGCCAGGCGATCGGTTCGGTCCCCATTTCCAGATCGTTCTGATCCATGCAGGCTACCGCGCACGCCATGCAGCCGGTGCAACGGTCCAGGTCGAGGCGAAAGGCGTGGCTCATGTCAGTGCCTCCATCTTGTCGGCCCTGGTCGGTGCCTTCCGCACGGCGCAAAGCGCGGCTTTGTAGCCGGGAAACCCGGAGATGGGGTCGAGATAATCACCTTCGAGAAGGGTGTTGACATCGGCCTCGGGGTAACCGTGCAACATGTGAACGTCACCAGGACGCACCATCTGAGTGAGATTGGCACGGACGTGTATCGAGCCGGTTGGGGTAGTTATCTCGATCTCGTCGCCTTGTGCTATGCCGAGGGCCTCCGCGTCCGACGGGTTGAGATCTGCCGCCGCCTGCGGCCGCAGGCTTCTGCACCAGGGCAGACGGAACAGGCGCGAATGGATGAACATGGGCAGACGAGCCCCGGTGCTGAGCACGAAGGGATAGTCGCGGGCAAGGTCCGGCGACGATACCGGGCTGTAGGGCGGCTCCGCGTAGACAGGCAGTCCGTCGATGCCCGGATAGTCGGAGTACTTCTCAAGGATCGACGAGGAGAACTCCATTTTGCCGCTCGGCGTCCGGAACCCCGACTCCTCGTACTTCCGGTACTCGACGGGGGACGGGTTGGGAACAGCCATCCCGGCCGGGTGGGTCTTGAGCTCGGCTATCCGCATCCCGCTGGGTTCCAGGATCCAGTCGAGACTCGCCTCAAGAGCCTCGCCGAAGTCGGGGGCACCATTAGGAAGATACCCGCCGAGCTTTTCGCCGGTCACCTGGTAGTCCAACCCCAACTTGTCGGCAAGCGCGAAGATTATGTCGAAGTCTGAACGCGAGTCGCCCAAGGGCTCGATGACCGATGTGGTGTAGATGATGTACTTCTGGGGATAGCAGCGCAGCTCACTTCTCTCGAGTGAGGAGCAGGTAGGCAGAACGATGTCGGCGTGCTTGGCGGTGTCGGTGAGGAAGAGGTCCACATCCACGATGAAGTCGAGTTTGTCGACCGCCGCGAGGAGACCCTCCGAGTCGGGCCACAGGCGGTAGTTCATGCCGAAAGCCACGAGTCCGCGTAGCGGATAGGGTTCCCCGGTCGCTACCTGTCGAGGGATATCCATCGCCTGGCATTCGTCCACCATCTCCGTCCACACGGGGAAGCGGGTCTGACCGAGACGAGACGGCAATTCACTCCACGGCCGCGCCAGCTCGAACTCGTGCTCGCGGCTCGAAAACCCGGCCCCAGCCACGTGCAGCCAGCTTGGGGAAGCGGCGACGTTGCCGCCCGGGATGTCGAAATTGCCGGTGAGCCCGATCAGGGCAAGCGTCGCCCGCACGTATTGCACGCCGCTCACGTGATGAACCACGGGCGATGAGCTGGGCATCATGGCAGCGGGCTTGCTGGTTGCGTACAGACGGGCCGCCTCGTGAATCTTCTCGGCCGGAACCCCCGTGACCTCCTCTGCCCGCTCCAGCGTGAACTCCGCCGCGTAGCGGCGGAACTCATCAAACCCGCGCGTCCACCGCGACACGAACTCCCGGTCGTGTAGCCCCTCGGAGATGATGACGTTAGCCATGGCAAGGGCTAAGGCCCCATCGGTGCCGGGCCGCAGTTGCAGGTGGATATCGGCCTTCGAGGCAAGCGGGGTCAGCCGCGGATCGGCGACGATCAACTTGACCCCTCGCTCCAGGGCGTCCATCAAGTGACGGGACATGGGGGTGCCCGAATGGAACGGGTTACGTCCGAGGGCGAAGATGCACTTTGTGTTCGCGATGTCCGGAGCGGCGCCCTGACCATACATGGACCGCCATGCCATGACTCCGGCGGTGTTGCAGGCGCTCGACTCGGTGCAGTAGTTGGGCGAACCATAGAGCATGGCCAGTCTCTGAAGGAAGGGACGAGGCTGCTTCGGATACCCACAGTAGAAGATGACGGACTCGGGTCCACTCTCGGCTTTGATCGTCTGCAGATTCTGCGCGATCGTGTCGAGGGCCTCGGTCCACGATATCGGAACCATGTGGCCACTGCCACGAGGCCCGACTCGCTTCAGGGGTGTCCGCAGCCGGTCCTCATGATAGACCCACTGCCGCTGGGCGGCGCCTTTCGCACAGAGGGTACCCGCATTCTGAGGATTCTCCAGCGTACCCTCGACCTTGACGACACGACCGTTCGCCATGTAGCAGTCGAGCCCGCACTGGGTCACGGGGTCGCAGATGGTGCAGATGCTCTTTCGGACCTCGATCCCGGTTTCATCACCTGGGATCTTGCCCCTCCTCATTCGCTCGATTCTATCCATGCTTGCTCCAAGTGGGGAAGTGAAACAATGAAACCGTGAAGAATCTGGCCATCGCAACAATAATAGCGGCTCGCCTCATACGGAACGGTCTCCGTTACCGCTACCTTCGTCTGACGGGAAGACCAGGGAAACCTCAGGCCGCAAGTCTCGAGATCACGCATCATTGCGTCTGCCGGTGTGTGATGTGCAACATCTGGAAGATCCCTCCGTCGGTGCCCGACCTGCCCCTCGAAGAATGGACCAACCTTCTCTCCAGCGACCTGCTTGCCGATGTGAGGGAGTTGGACATCACCGGCGGCGAGCCTTTCCTGCGAGACGATCTTGTCTCGCTGATCCAGGGCATTTGTAAACTGAAGAAGACTCGCCTTAAGCGGCTGCGATCGGTCGCCATCACCACCAACGGGGTTCTGACCGACCGCGTGCTCGACATGGTCGCCAAGATGCTCGAGCCCATGAGCGCTGAGGGGCTGGAGTTGATCGTCGTCTGCGCCCTCGATGCTGCGAACGACAAGCATAACCGGATTCGCCGCTACGAGGGTGCGTGGAGCAGCGTCAACCAATGCATCGAGGGACTGATCGAGCTGAGGACGAGGCATCCGAACCTGATCATAGGGCTCAAGACGACTGTTCTCCCTGGGAACGTGGGGGAGCTGGATCACATCGCCGAGTACGCGCGGAATCGCGACCTGTTCACCATCATCTCCCCGGCCATAGTGACAAGCGGCCGCTATCTGAACGCCGAGGGAACGGCCCGCCTTGGCTTGACGCCCGCAGACCGCGAGCGCCTGGCTCGGTTCTACGAGAGCGCCGGACTGAGATGGAGCTATCACGCGCAGAGGCTGGTGGGGTACCTTCGCACGGGGCGGATGAAGAAGCCATGCTCCTGTGGTTTCAACTACTTCTTTGTGCGCAGCACTGGAGAGGTGCATCTCTGTCCCCTTGTGGGAGAGACCGTGGGGAATGTATCGGTGACCCCAATAGCCGCGCTTTTCCGGTCGCCGGAGGCCCGCCGGATACGGCGGCAGATCGGGAAGCTGCAGCAGTGCACCCGCTGCACCGAACCCGGGCTCGAGCGATACTCGCTTCCTTTTGAGGGTTTTGCCTATCTGCGCACACTCCTTTGTCTCGGACCGCGCTCGTTTATTGAACTCCATCGCCATCTCGGCCTGGACAAGTACGTCTAGTGGGTTCCGATCCGCTGGGGGGGTCGCTCACATTCCCGGGATGCGCGGGACTTTTCCGACCTTGCGCAGCTCGTAGTAGCGTCCCCAACTCCGCTTCAGCCAGTGGCCGACGATCGGCAGGGGTATGAACAGCGCCCGCTTCTCGTTCCTGTATACAAACCCGGCGCCATTACCCATGTCCAACACGCAAAGGATGCACACGTCGTCCACGTAGCTGGGCGGCTGCCCGTGGCCGCTGATCTTTCGCACGATGTCGTCCACGGCTGTGCGCGCCATGATCTCCGCGATGTGGCCTTGCTTGGCCTTCCAATCAGGTCCTTCCAACTCAGCCGCATCGCCGATCGCATACAGCCAAGGGTACCCCTTCACCTCACAGGTCGGCTCGATGGAAAGGAACCCTGCCTCGCTTTGAGGCAGGTCGGAAGCCTTCACCACCGAGTGGCCATCACCCGCGGCGATGAACATGATGAGATCCGCCTCCAACCTGGTACCGTCCTCCAGGATGACCGCGCCTTGCTCGAACTCGGTGATCTTCTTGCCCGTGTAGGACCGGATGCCAAGGGTGCGGAACATCTTGTCCATGGCACTCACGGCCTTCTCGCCCATGCGGATGCCGGGCTTGGGCATCGGCGCGAAGAAGATGAGCTCGAACTTGTTCCGAATTCCGAGTTTCTTCAGCCGGTGATGAACGTTGAGGAGGAACTCGAACGCGGGGCCACCCCGTACCGCGCTGCTGTCGTTCGGGTTCCCACCGAACCCGACCGCGACGGTGCCGCCGCCCCTAGCGATCAATGCGTCCAGGCGGTGCTTGACCTCCAGGCTCTCCTCCGGTGCTCCACAGATAGAGAGGACGTGTTCCTTGCCCTTGTGCGCCATCTTGTGGGCGCCCAGGGCCAGCACGAGATAGTCGAAATCCTTTCGCTGCCCACGCTCCTTGAGGGTGAAACTCTCGTCGGCTCCGTTCACAGCCACCACCTCATCGACGGTGAGGGCGAACCCGTGGACCCGAGCGATGTCACCCAGGCCGATGCTTACCCGATCAAGAGACCTCTCGCCCGTGGGTATCCATATTGCGAGCGGATAGACGAAAAGGTAGTCACGATCGGAGACTAGCTCCACCTCGAGTCCTTTCCTTCGCAACTCGATGGCGGCTTCCACCCCGCCGATGCCGCCGCCCAGTACGATCGCCCGTTCCATCTTGCCTCCCCCTTTTCACCTGTTTGCATTTTGGGAGGCCACAAGTATAATGCAAACATGTGCAAAACAACCAGGCCGGAAGGATAGCAGTTGCCCCGACCACCCAAGTGGCGGTGTCTCGAGTGTTTGCCCGGAGCGAAGCTCTTCGGTCCGGTAGGCGTCCCCGCCAGAGAGCTGGACAAGCTACGTCTTGCCTTTGACGAGCTCGAAGCGCTAAGGCTGCTTCACCTCGAGGGCGCTACGCAGGCGGAAGCCGGCAGAAGGCTCGGGGTGTCGGGCTCGACGGTCAGCCGGATGGCAGACCGCGCTCATCGGGTTGTCACCGAAGCGCTCGTAGGTGGAAAAGCGGTATGTGTGGAAGGCGGGCCGGTCACCGTCGTACGAGTCGAAGAGACCTTCACCGCGATGCCGTCCGACGTGAGGCATCAAGAACACGGAATGGATCAGGAAGAAGTGCCAACTGAAGGAGAGAGAATGATCGTAGCAGTGCCATGTCTAGGAGGAGACGTTAACGCGCACTTCGGCAGCACCGAAGCGTTTCTCGTCGCGCAAGCGACGGACGGCAAGGTCGAGCGCACGTCGATCTTCGAGCTGCAAGGGATGCAGCACAACCATGCCGGCATCGCCGGGTTCTTGAAAGAGCAGGGGGTCGAAGTGATCCTGGCCGGCGGGATGGGCGCCCCCATGCAGCAGGCGCTCAAGCGGGTGGGATTTGAGGTCTACTGTGACGTCTCCGGTCCGGCCGTCCAGGCGGTGGAGGCGTTCCTCCGCGGAGAGATAGAACAATCGGAGAGCACCTGCGAACATCATCACGGCGAGCACTAGGAGACCCTTCATGGACATGGACATCTACTTCCCGGGCGGCAAGCGCGTATACGCGGACAACGGCCCGTTCACGATCCAGACCGATCAGCCTGCTCGCAGCGGCGGTGATGGCTCGGCGCCGGCGCCATTCGATCTGTTTCTCGCCTCTATCGGCACCTGCGCCGGTATCTACGCCCTCGGTTTCATGCAGCAGCGGGGCATCGATCCCGAGGGGTCGAAGCTCACGATGCGGACCCATTTCAACCCAGCGGTCGGTTTGATCGACAAGATCGAACTGGAGTTCAAGACCCCACCCGGCTTCCCCGAGAAGTACCGTGACGCGGTCATCAACGCGATGGAGCTCTGCGCGGTCAAGAAACACCTTCAGCAGCCGCCGGCGTTCTCCATTTCGACAGTAGACGGGTGATGGGCGATGGATACCATGATCACAGTAGCGGGCATGTCCTGCGAGCACTGCGCGGCTACCGTCGAGAAAGCGGCGAAGTCGGTTCCGGGCGTGACCGAGGCGACGGTCCATCTGAAAGCGGGAAGCGTCAGAGTCGAGGGCGACTTCAGTCGCGACCGCGTGGTCGAAGCCATCAAATCGGCGGGCTATGAGGCGTCGTAGAAAGCCGGAGCCGCCGGACCGACGCTGATAGTCTTACCACCGCAGCGCCCCGGGGCGAGGAGTCTCGGGCGCCGCCTACCCCCCCCATCCGATGCGAAAGGACCGGCGATCCTTCGCCGGCCCTTTCGCTCGCTCGGATGTCGATCGAGTACTAGCTGCTTGCTCCACCGCGCAGCCACTGCTGGCCGCCGCCGCTGCTGCCGTCACGCACGCGCTGCTGGTCTCCGCCGAGGCCATCGCAGGTCCCGTCGCAGGTGCCGTTGCAATCACGGGCCTGAGCGCTTGGCGGAGCGGTACTGCCTGCCTGGGTGGTCGCGCCTGTCGTCGCACCATTCTGATTCCTCAGTTGGTTGCCGTCGCAAGTGCCGTCGCAGGTCCCGCCGGTGCGCGTCGCGCAGGTCGAGTTCGTTGTCCCGCTCTGTGCCTGCTGTCCGTTTTGCACCGTCGTCTGAGTGGGCTGAGTACCGTTGTGGCTTGCCCCGTTCCCATTTCCCGCGGCGAACGCGGTGCCGGCGACGCCGAGCGCCAACACAACACCGACAACGAGACCGATAAGTAGCTTCTTCTTATGTTTCACGGTGACCTCCTATAACGTTTCGATGGTCTTCTCTGGCCATCGATTGCAGTCTAGGGGCCCCGCATGAGCCGACCATAAGACGGAGATGAGAATGTCCTTAGGGAAGAACTACGATGAAGCGAGTGCCCTTGCCAGGGCTGCTCTCGACCGTCACCGTCCCTGCATGAGCCTCGACGATCGCCTTGACGAGAGCCAGGCCCAGTCCCAACCCTTGGCTCGTGGTCGCTTGAGGCGCTCCGCGGTAGAAACGCTCGAAGACGTGGTCACGAGTGTCCTCACTCATCCCCTCGCCCTCGTCACGCACCCACAACCGCAAGACACCGTTGGACCGGTCACCGCCGAGGCCGATGACCTCACCGGGGCGGGTATGGACGACCGCGTTCTGCATGAGGTTGAGAAACACCTGGATCAGCCGATCCTGATCGGCGACGATGAAGCCGCCCGGCAACAGGTCGATCTTCCACGCCCGTTCGCCCAGATGCTCGCCTTGGGAGAGCAGGGATTCGAGGAAAAGGTCGGCGTCGATCTTCTCCTTCCTCAGGAAATCCACGCGGGTGGCGCGAGCAAGGGTGAGGAGATCTCCTACCAGGCGATTCATGCGGTCGAGCTCATCCAGGACGAGGGCGTGCTCCTGGTGCACCGTCTCGGGTGGCGGCGCCTCTTGTCGGTCGAGGACCTGAAGGTGCCCCTTCATGATAGTGAGCGGGGTACGCAATTCGTGCGAAACGTCCGATATGAAGCTGTCCTGACTCTCGAAAGCAGTCTGGAGCCGGTCGAGCATTCCATCCATCGTCCATGCCAACCGCCCGATTTCGTCGCGGGGCCCTGTGTAGCCGATTCTCTTCGTCAGGTCGTCGTGAGAGATCGCAGCCGCAGTCGCGGTGATCCGGCGTACGGGAGCGAGAGCCCTTCCCAGCAGCAGCCAGGACCCTACGCCGACGAGAACGATGCCGAGAACGCCGCCGAGTATCGAGAGCAGAAGGAGGCTCTGCAAGGTGGTACTGATCTCACTCGTCGATCCGGCCAGTTCCACCGCGCCCACCTGATTGCCTGCAAGCACGACCGGCGTGCCCACTACGCGATATGGCTGCCCTCCCAGCAAGACGTTCTCGGCGTAGCGGGTACCGGAACGCAGGAGATCACGACTGGCGGGAAGATCCTCGAGCCGGATGTCGTTGGAGTTGGAGACGACCGTCCCGTCACCGGTCTGCAGCGACAGGATGTAGCCGAGGCGGCGAAGCGGGCTGGCCTGGGGCCCCGAAAGGAAACTCCTGGTCGCGGCGATCAGCGCCTCCTCGTCAGTCGAGGAGGCGACCTGCTGCCCGTAGCGGGTGAGCTGCCGGGTGAGATCCGAATCGAGTTGACCGTGCAGTTGATCGGAAAGCACCAGGTTGAGTGCGGTAGCGCCCACAACGGCCATCACGGTGACGCCAAAGACGAACCATAGAGTCAGTCGTATTCGCACGTCGGACGCTAGGCCTTGGACGAGCGAAGTCGATAGCCACCGCCGCGCACCGTCTCGATGAGCGGCTCCTCTCCGGGCCGGCCCAGTTTGCCCCGAAGGTAGCCCACGTATACGTCGACCACATTGGTCTGGGGGTCGAAGGTGTAGCTCCACACGCCGCTGAGGATCTGTGAGCGGGTGAGCACCTGGCCCTCATGACGAAGCAGGAACTCGAGGAGCATGAACTCCCGGGAGGTAAGATCGACAACGCGGCCACCTCTTCTAGCCTGCCGCGATTTCAGGTCCAGAACCAGATCGCCGGACTGGAGTACGGCGGCTTCCGGCTGGCGCGCGTGGCGGAGAGCCGCGCGCACGCGCGCCAGCAGTTCGTCGAAGTCGAAGGGCTTGGGAAGGTAGTCGTCGGCGCCCAGGTCAAGACCCTTCACTCGTGAGGGCACGTCGCCGCGCGCTGTGAGCATGATGATGGGAGTGCGCTGATCGTGCTGGCGCACTTCCTCGAGCACGCGGAAGCCATCCATATCCGGAAGACCGACGTCGAGGAGCACGAGCTCGACGGGCTCGCCTCGCTGCAGCCTCGCCACGGCATCAGCCCCGCATTTCACCACCTCCGTCGGGTGCCCTGCGTCAGCAAGACCCTTGGCTACGAAGGAGGCGACTCGTTCCTCGTCCTCTACCAGGAGAATCGACATCGTGTCTATCTTCCGCGGACCAGGGACACTATCGGGATGCACTTCATGGGGCGATGTTAGCAAAGGCAGAGATCGAGCAATGCCGTGCGGTGGCCGAAAACCGGGATTCTAAGAGCATTCTCACGAGCCTCTTACCTCGGTCTCATCGGTGCCCCCTACACTCCCCGGCGTAGATCGATTTTTCAACTCCGGGAGATCCCCATGAAGAAAGTACTCGAAGAAAGGCACGGACCGCCCAATCGCCGGACCGTCATCCATTGGCTGACCGTATGTCTGCTCAGCATCTCCGGTCTGCTGACCGGTCTCACCAGCATCTACTTCCTTTTCCTGCCATCGGGCGGATACCAAGGAGGACGCAACCCTCACTATGGGCAGACCTTCCTTGTCGGCCGCGACATCTGGAGTGGCATCCATACCTGGGCGGGCATCGTGTTGATCGCCGTATCGCTCCTCCATATCGCCCTTCACTGGCGATGGGTGGTCGAAATGGCAAAGCGTTCGGCATCTGTGATCCGGAGAACGCGAAGGCCGTTTAACCGCAAGATCTGGGCACGTATCAGCGTCGTGACCGTGATCGGCGTTCTCTTCCTCGGCGTTGCCGCCTCCGGCATCTACTTGTTCCTGGTCCCGGGAGGCCACGGAAGCAGCGCGGCACAGTTCCTGCTCAGCCGCACCAGTTGGGACCTCATTCATACCTGGACGGGCGTTCTCATGATCGTCGCGGTCATCGTGCACCTGGCTATGAGGTGGAAGTGGGTGGCACGAGTCACGCCCAATGTCGCCCGGACTCTTATGGGCCGCAAGAACCGTCAGCCGGAGGGAGCGCCGACATGGCGAAGCGCATCGTGACGCTCCTTGTTCTTGTGGCGGTCCCGGGTCTGCTGATCTTCGGGGCCGTCCACAGGACGGAAGCGGTGATGGCAGCCCAGCGACAAGAAGCGGGGGTCGCCGAGACCCAGGCATCCGGTCAGCATGGCGGCGGCGCACACGGAGGGGGCTAGGGAGCGGGAGCAGGCACGAGTGGATGGGTGTGCCTTCCCGGAGACTGGGGTATACAGGTCGACGTACGAAACGCTGACCTACTCACGAGACCGATGAACATAGCCGAATTCACGAGCCTCACCTTCGCAGGCGCCTTGGTCGCTGGGCTGGTCGGTTCATTGACGGGTCTGGGTGGGGGAGTCATCGTTGTACCGCTTCTCACTCTTGCCTTGGGTGTGGATATCCGCTACGCGATCGGCGCTTCGCTCGTTTCGGTGATCGCCACGTCGTCCGGAGCCGCTGCCGCCTACGTACGCGAAGGCTTCACCAATCTTCGGTTGGGGATGTTCCTCGAGATCGCCACCACGGTTGGTGCGCTCTCGGCCGCGCTAGTCGCCTCGAGGATTCCCGCGACAGCGATCGCCGTGGTTTTCGGCTCGGTTCTGATCATTTCAGCGCTCCTCTCCGCTCGACGGCCCGACGTGGTCGCTGTTCCAGCCCGAGCCGATCGCCTGGCCACGGCCTTGCGGATGGACAGCTCCTATCCCGAGGCCCCGGGAAGAATGGTCCGCTATCACGTTCGCCGCGTGCCCGGCGGGTTCGGGGTGATGTTTGTCGCCGGGCTGCTTTCCGGCCTGCTCGGCATCGGTTCAGGTGCACTCAAGGTTCTGGCGATGGACCTCGTCATGCGGCTGCCACTCAAAGTGTCTACGACTACCAGCAACTTCATGATCGGGGTGAC
>PMIZ01000282.1:0-1050 GCA_003157225.1 Actinomycetota bacterium
CGAGCTCGCGTCCATGCTCCTTTTGGCGGGACTGGTGGCGGCTCATCACCTGACCCGGGAAGACGTGACTCGAGATCGAGGGGGGGAGTGATGGCCACCGTCCCCGTGACGCACGGTCTGATCCTCGCCCTTGTCCTCTTCCTCTTGGGGCTTACCGGGGTGCTGGTGCGACGGAACATCATCTTCGTGCTCGCCNNTGGGGACAGGCCGACGGACAGGTGATGTTCATCTTCATCCTCGCGATGGCCGCCGCCGAGGTCGCTGTCGGCTTGGCGCTCGCCCTCCGCTTCCGACGGCGCACCGGAAGCCTCGATATTGACTCCGCGAACAAGCTGAGGGATTGATCATGCTGCACGCGCTATGGATCGTCCCCGGTCTTCCTCTGGCCTGCTTCCTCGTGTTGGCGTTCGGCGGGGGGCGGCTTGGTGCTCGGACGGTTGCGTACATCGGAACGGCGTTCGCGGGGGTGGCCGCCGCGGTGGCGATCGCCATCTCGATCACCTTCATGGTGCAACCGCCGGCGGGCCATGCCTTCTCCCAGGTGCTGTGGACCTGGTTCCAGGTGGGCGGCTTCGCGCCGCAGGTGGCGCTGTACCTCGACCCCCTTTCGGTGGTCATGATGACCGTCGTCGCGGCCGTGGGCTTTCTCATCCTGCTCTACTCGGTGGAGCACATGCGCGGCGAGGAGGGGTACTCCCGGTTCTTCGCCTACATGAACCTCTTCATCGGGGCGATGCTGATGCTCCTGCTCGCGGACAACCTGCTGGTGCTCCTCATCGGTTGGGAAGGGGTGGGGCTCTCCAGCTATCTGTTGATCGGGTTCTGGTATCGCGATCCGGCAAACGGGGCGGCGGCGAGGAAGGCCTTCATTGTGACCCGGGTGGGCGATACCTCGCTACTGGTGGGGCTGCTGCTTATCTTTCGGAGTCTGGGCTCCTTGAACATCCAGGAGACCATGGGGCTGGCGCAGCAGCACTGGCGACCGGGATCGGGGGTCGCGGTGGCGGCGGCCCTTCTCATCCTGGGCGGAGCTATCGGGAAATCGGCCCA
>PMIZ01000282.1:1151-3113 GCA_003157225.1 Actinomycetota bacterium
GTGGGGGCGTGGTCGGCCGCGATCTTCCACTTCATGACTCACGCCTTCTTCAAAGCCCTGCTGTTCCTGGCGGCCGGGCTGGTGATCAAAGCTATGGACGGAGAGCACGACATCTTCAAGATGGGCGGTCTGCACAGGCGCCTGCGCCCGGTGTTTTGGGTGTTCCTCATCGGCGCCGCGTCGCTCTTGGCCTGGAACCTGACGCGGGAAGGCGTGGCGAACCTGCTCGGCGCCGCCATCACGAGCATCTCAACCTCTCGCACGATCTTCCTGTTGGTCAGCAACCTCTTGTTCATCCTCCTGGGCGCGGTCCTGGAGGGCTTGCCGGTCCTGATCATCATGGTCCCGCTGCTGATGCCCCTGGTTCTCCAGCTGGGTCTGAATCCCATTCATTACAGCATCGTGACCATCATGGCCGTGGGCATCGGCGTCTTCCTTCCGCCGATCGGTGTCTGCTTCTTCATCGCCTGCTCCATCGCCAAGGCGCCCCTTATGCCTGCCGCTCGCGCGTTCCTTCCGTACCTCGCCGTACTGATCGCCGGGCTCTTGGTCATTACCTTCGTCCCCGAGGTCACGTTGGTCTTGCCGCGGCTCGTCTACGGCCGATGATATCGTGATGAGGCCTAGGCGGAGCGCCGAAGGAGCACGCGCGTGGAGCCGATCGGAGTGGGAATCCTGGGATGCGGTTTCATTGCCCGAGCGCACATCCGCGGCTATCTGCAGTTCCCGACCCGGGCGCGCATCGTGGCGCTCTCCGGTCGAAGCGAGGCGTCCGCCGTTTCCACCCGGGAGTTCATCCGCACCGAAGCCCAGGCGCGGATGAGGGAGATAGAGCTCGCCGTTGCCCAGGGCGGTCCGGCCGATCGGCTGGCCGCGCTGGAAGGCGACCGGTCTGCACTGTGGGAGACCGCCCATCGAGACGTCCGCGTCTCGACGTCCTGTGAGGATCTGGCCCGCGATCCGGACGTTGTTCTGGTCAGCAACACCACGCCTCCGTTCGCGCATTACCCCTCCACCCTGGACCTCCTCCGCGCGGGGAAGCACGTGCTCCTGGAAAAGCCGTTCGTCGGCAGCCTGCGGCACGCCGACGTGCTGATCGCAGAGGCCGCAGGCCGACGGCTCTGCCTCTCCGTGGTCTCCCAGGGCCGCTTTGCCGACGACCAGCGACGTATGCGCGCATTGGTCCGTCAGGGCAAGCTGGGCCGGGTCTTCCTGCTCAAAGCTGACACCCACTGGTATCGCCAGCCGGACTACTACGCGCTGTGGTGGCGGGGGAATTGGGCCAACGAGTGCGGCGGCGTCCTGCTGAACCATGCCTGGCACCTCCTCGACCAGGGCCTCTTCATTTTCGGCAAGCCGGTCGTTCGCGTAATGGCGCAGATGGGGACCTACGTGCACGCGCCGCTTCGCGAGAAGATGGTCGGCGGCGTGCCCATCGAAGACACTCTGGTCGCCCTGCTCACGTTCGCGGACGGAAGCCTCGGCGAGGTGACGGCGGCGGTCACACTCCATGCCCAGCGCGCGCAGATCGAGGTATATGGCGAGCGAGGGGCGGTGCTCATGCGGCCGTGGCAGCTCGAGTCGCAGGACGCGGCCTATGGGGCCGAGCTGCGCGAGTGGGCGGCGACCTGCGTCGACCCGGTCCCCCCGGAATGGACGCCGGGGGCCGCGGCGCGCGACAGCCTGGATGGGGTGCCGCAGTACCGCGACCCGGCCTGGACCCACACCACCCAGGTGCGGGATGTCCTCGACGCCATCGCGGAAGGCCGGCCACCCGCGGTTACCGGGGCGGACGCCCGGTCCACGCTCGAGGTCATCCTGGCGGCTTACAGGTCCGCCATCACGCACCAAGCGGTGGAGTTGCCCCTCTCGCCCACCGATCCGTACTATGATGCCGTGCTGGCTGCGCTCGATGGCCGTGCCGAAATGGAGTGACGACGATGGCGGATCTCTACTTCTCCG
>PMIZ01000413.1:0-18941 GCA_003157225.1 Actinomycetota bacterium
GCCGTCGGCGAGAGGGCGGGCAGCAACCCTGAGTACGTCGGAGTCTGGGCCGACGCGACCAGGGAGTTCGGAACGTACTAGGCAGGTACCGGGACCGAAAAGGAGTGCCACCATGGGAGTCTACGACAAATGGTTTGCTAATAACCCCATCGTTCCTGGCAAGTTCGGCGACCGGCTGATCTACTTCGCCCGTGAGCACGTGGGCGAGAAGAACTACTCCGTCCTCTGGAACTGCATCACGGAGCCCTTGCTCATGGTGAGCGATCCCCACACCCATGACTTCGACCAGTTCCTCCATTTCTTCAATGCCGATTCGCTGCATATCGCGGATTTCCCGGCCGACGTGGAGATCACGCTGGGAGAGGAGCTGGAGAAGCACATCATCACCGAGCCGACTGTGCTCCATATCCCTGCCGGTCTGCTCCACGCCCCGCTCAACTTCAAGCGGGTCGACAAACCGGTGATCTTCATGAACGTGGCCTTAACTCCCCAATACATGAAGCCGGGGGAACTGCACCCCAAGTCCTGATCCTGAGAGACTCCAGTTTCTGGTGCGCGTCGCGAGCGCGCACGGCAGTACTGAGCGCTACAAGGAGGCAGAGTGGACCTGAAGTTGCAGGACAAGATCGCGCTGGTGACCGGGAGTGGTAGCCCGATCGGCTATGGTAGGGCGATCGCGCTCCAGTTGGCCGAGGAAGGCTGCGATGTCGTCTGCGCGGACATCAACCTTGCGTGGGCGGAAGACACGGCGGCGGCGGTCAAGCGCCTTGGACGTAGGGCAAGAGCGGTCATGGCAAACGTCACCGACCGCGCCTCGGTCGACGCCATGGTGCAGGACGCCGTCGAGCGCTTCGGCCGCATAGACATCCTGGTCAACAACGCAGGCGCGAGCAGCAAAGACAAGCCCTTCATGGAGAAGACCAAGTCCGACTGGGACCTGGACATCGGCGTCAATCTCTACGGGCAGATGAATGTTGCTCAGGCTGTCATCCCCTTCATGGCCGAGCAGAAGTACGGGCGGATCATCAACACGTCCGGGGGACAAGGTCTCCCGGCGATATCGAGCTACGGAGCGGCCAAGGCCGGGGTGGAGGCGTTCACCCATTCGCTGGCTTTGGAGGTGGCGCCCCTGGGGATCATCGTCAATGGGATAGCGCCCGGTCTGGGTGAGACTGGACTGATCGCTCGCACCCCCGAAGAGCACAAGGAGGGATTCCGGCGAATGTCGGCGTTGCACAGGCTCTGCACGCCCCAGGACGTGGCCCCGGCGGTGGCTTTTCTGGCCTCCGACGTTTGCAGCTACATGGTAGGTCAATGGCTCAGACTCAGTACCTTCTAGAGGAGCGACGAGCATGGCTATTCGCAACTTCCACTCCGAGAAATGCTCCGGGTGCGGCAACTGCGTCGCTGCCTGCCCGATGGACGTCCTGCGCATGGATGAGGACGAGAACAGGGCGGTAGTGCGATACCCCCAAGACTGTGTGGCCTGCTGGGGATGTGAATCGTTCTGCCCCGAAGGCTGTTTCGATATCTCCCCCGAGCGTGCCCGGGGCGAACTGGTATCGCCGTACTAGGAGCCTTTGGCCCTCGCCAGACTGCGTTCCGCTATGGATGAAGTGGAGAGGACAGTATGAAAGAGTCGGGTCCGACGCGAACAGTAGTCACCAGCGACGTGCTGGTGCTCGGTGCGGGCGGTGCGGGAATGTGCGCTGCCCTCAAAGCCAGGGAGAGCGGCGCAGACGTGCTGATGATCGACAAATGCGGCATCGGCTGGAACGGACAAGTTCCCATCGGCGGGGGGATCCTCGCGTATGTCTATCCGTCGTATGCCGACCAGTGGGCGGACAAGGTCACAAGGGACAGTCACTTCTTCAACAACCAGGACTGGACCTATGCATTCGGCAAGCAGATGCACCAGTCCACGATGGACCTTGCCGATCTGGGCGTGACCTTCCTGAAGAAGGACGGGGAGATAGACGTACTCACCTGGGGGCCCAACATCCACGTCACGCTCTTCGATGCGCCCCAGTCGCTGGTGGCTCTGAGGCGGACCGCGGCCGCCCGTGGTGTCAGGATGATGGACAAGATATTCGCCATCGACCTGCTGAAGAGCGGCGACCGAGTGGTGGGCGCCGTCGCCTTGGGGCTCGTTGATGGGCGGATCTACGAGTTCAGCGCCAAAGCCACGATCGTGGCCACCGGCAACTGCGGGTATCAGCACGAGAAGACCTATTGCTCGGTGCAGGGCGAGGGACCTGCGATGGGGTACCGGGCCGGGGCGCAGATCACGAACGCCGAGTTCAACAGCATGTACGTGTGGGGCATCAAGCTTCTTGGCAAGGAGCTCATGGGGATCCACTTCTATCTATATCTGGAGAATGCCCGTGGCGAGAAGATCATGGGCAAGCACTATCCGGAACTGATGGTGGGTGAGCACGCGGTCCTGACCTTCGATCCGAGGGTCATCGATGCCATGTACAAGGAGGTCAAGGCCGGTCTGGGCCCGATCTATCTGAACTTGAACGGGCTGACGTCCGCCGAGATAGCCGGACTGTGCGAGGAATTCGTCGAAGACCTGTCCCACATCATGGCGAACGACACGATGCTGCTCCTCAGGGAGAAGGCCGGCGTCGACCCGTCGAAGGAGAAGCTGGAGATGTGGCCGAGGCTTCTCTACACGGGCGGCGGTCTCCGGATAGACATGCGCTGCAGGACGACGGTGCCGGGCCTTTGGGCGGCCGGCGGCGCGTGTAGCAATCAGTGGACCAACGGGGGCGGCAGTCAAGCGGGCCTGGGAGTCCAGTCCGCGGCGGTGACCGGGTTCGTCGCCGGAGAAGACGCGGCAACGTACGCGCTCGGCAACGAGCGCCAAGATATCGATGCGGCCTATGCCGAGTGGGTCATCTCCAGGGTACTGGCCCCGATGGACCGTCCGGGCGAAGTCGATGCCTCCGACATAACGTTCAGGGTCCATGAGGCGATCGTTCCAATGCAGTACAACCGCGTCCGCGAGGCCCGTAGAATGAACGAGGCGCTGGGCATCCTGCGGAACGCCAGGGAGAGGCTGCAGGTAGTCGGCGCCGCCGACTTCCACGACCTGGCCCGCTATCACTCCGCGGAGAGCATGCTGATGGCCGCGGAATTCACTTATTCGGCGGCTCTCGCGCGAGAGGAGAGCCGAAGCCAGCATTTCCGAGAGGACTTCCCCGCCCGGGACGACAAGAACTGGTTCAAGTGGTTGAACATCGAGCAGCAGGATGGCAGCCCGAAGGTTTCCACCATGCCGGTCCCGCTGCATGACTATCGCCTACAGCCCAACCCGTGATCGATCCACGAGCGGGGCTTCATCGAGCCAAACTGACCAAGACCGAGGAGGAGGCAAAGAAGAGACGATGATCGCAAAACAGAAGCTAGCAGAGATAGTGGGGGGTGCGAACGTCAGCGACGACGCGTTGACGCTCGACGCGTACTCCAAGGACATGAGCTTCGTGAACCAGATGAGGCCGGCGTACGTAGTCGAGCCCCACAGTGCTGGCGAGGTGAAGCAGCTGGTCGGAATCGCCAACGAAACCCTCACTCCTCTGGTGCCGGTGAGTTCCGGTGCGCCCCATTTCCGGGGCGATACGGTTCCGAGCACCGGGGGGACCGTCATCGTGGATCTCAGCGGCATGAAGAAGATTGTCTTCGTGGACCGGCCGCGCCGAGTCGCCATGGTCGAGCCCGGCGTGACGTTCGGCGAGCTGATCCCGGCCGCGGAGAAGGAGGGAATCAGGCTCAACCTGCCCCTGCTTCCAAGGAGCACCAAGAGCGTAGTCGGCAGTCTCCTTGATAGAGAACCGGTAGTGATGCCCAAGTATCAGTGGGACATCTCCGACCCGGTGGCGTGCCTCGAGGTGATCTTCGGGACCGGCGACGATTTTCGCACCGGACAGGCTGCCGGTCCGGGCACCGTCGAGGAGCAATGGGCCGTTGGCGGCGTTCAGAAAGCGCCGTACGGGCCTCACGTGGCAGCCTGGCACCGGCTGGTCCAGGGCGCGCAGGGTACGATGGGTATCGTCACCTGGGCCTCGCTGCGTTGCGAGCTGCTTCCCCGCGTGGAGGAGCCCTTCGTGGTGGGTTCCTCGCAGCTTGAACCGCTGCTGGAGATGGCTTCCTGGCTCATCAGACTGAGAATGGTGAACGAATGCTTTGTGCTCTCCGGCACCAATCTGGCGACCATATTCGCGGAGCAGTGGCCGGCGGATTACAAGCGCCTGAAGGCCGACCTACCATCGTGGATCCTCTTCTACAGCGTGGCCGGCTACGAGTACTACCCTGAGGAGAGAGTCAGCGTCTACGTCAACGACATCACCGCCCTCACGCAGCGCCTGGGGTTGCAGCCGGCCAGATCGGTCGGCGGTCTTTCCGCCCGCGACATGCTCAGAGCGGTCCAGGGTCCTTGCCCGGAACCCTACTGGAAACTCCGCGGCAGGGGAGGTTGTGAAGACGTCTTCTTCTTGGCCCAGAACGACAAGATCGGGGGCCTGGTCGAAACCATGTATGGCCTGGCCGGCAAGGCCGGCTATTCGATCTCCGACATGGGTGTCTATGTACAGCCGATAGTGCAGGGGACCAGTTGCCACTGCGAGTTCAACCTGTTCTACGATCCCACCAAGCCGAACGAAGTTGATCAGGTCAAGAACCTCTCCGAGCTCGCCACCAAGGCCCTCATGGACGCCGGTGCGTTCTTCTCCAGACCCTATGGAGCGAGCACCAGGATGATCATGAATCGCGACGCGGCCACGCTTGATGTTCTCAAGAAGCTGAAGCAGGTCTTTGACCCCAACGATGTCATGAACCCAGGGAGACTGTGTCTCTAGCGGTGGAATAGCCGCGAGAGACGTAGTTCGGTAAGAGAAGGAAGGAGCGAAATGGCATTAGAAGAGTATGCCGGCGATATGAACATGTGCTGCCGGTGCTCGGCGTGCAAGTTCATACCTCTACAAATGGTGAAAGGCTACGAGCACGCCAACTCGTGCCCCAGCATATCCAGGTACAACTTCCATTTCTACTCGGGTAGCGGCCGACTCAACATGGGAGCACGGGGTCTGGACAAGGGGTTCGAATACACTCCCCGGTACCTTGATAGCGTCTACAACTGCCAGATGTGCGGCGCTTGTGATGTGTCGTGCAAGTACGGCATGGACATGGAGGTGCTCAGGCCCATCCAGGAGCTGCGCATCAAAGCGGTGGAGGATGGTCACGCTCATCCCGCCCTCGACAAGGTGGTGGAGAGGATGCGCAAACAGGGCACCATGGTGCCCGGCGGGCGAGGCGAACGCGGCGATTGGGCCGATGGATTGGGACTCGTTGACGCCACCAAGCAGAAGGTGGACGTTCTCTATCATGCAGGATGCCTGACCAGCTACGACAAGGACCTGCAAGGGCTGGCCAAGGCCACGGCGTCGATACTGAGCAAGGCCGGTATCAAGTTCGGCATTGCCGGCAACTCCGAGACCTGCTGCGGCGGCCGCGCCTACGAGATGGGCTACCAGGCGGACTTCTTGGCCCAGGCGAAGAAGAGCATGGATGTCATCAAGCAATCCGGCGCGAAGACTCTCGTGACCAGCTGCGCGACGTGCTATCAGGTCTACAACGTCCTCTACGATCAGTTCGGTCTCAAGGGCGACCTGGAGGTGCTGCATATCAGTCAGCTGATCGCCAGTCTCATCGACAAGGGCAAGCTCAACCCGAAGAACAAGGTCGACCTGAGTGTCACCTATCACGACCCCTGCCATCTGGGCAGACTCGGAGAACCATGGATCCACTGGGAAGGGAAGAAGGTCCCAGGCGATCGCTTCATCTTCGAGCCGCAGAAGATCTACCGGCGTGGGGCCAAGGGGGTATACGAGCCTCCGCGCAAGGTGATCGCCAGTCTTCCTGGGGTGACCCTCACGGAGATGGACAGGATCAAGGAGTACGCGTGGTGTAGCGGCTCCTGCGGCGGGGTGACCGATTCCAATCCCGAATACGCCGAATGGACAGCCAATGAGAGGATCGAGGAGGCTGTGTCCACCGGAGCCGAGGCAATCGTGACCGCCTCTCCCTGGAGCGAGAAGCTCTTCTCCGAGACCATCAAGAAGAACGGTGGCAGCCTCAAGGTCTATGACATCGTCGAACTGGTTGCCCAAGCCATATAGGAAGGAGGGCGATACATCTTGGCTCTAGACAAGGATATCCACAACACATTCGCGGACGTAGTGGGTGAGGAGAACATCTGCGACGACCCGGTGATGATGGGTGCGTACTTCAAGACCGATTTCGCCGCCGTGATCATGCCCAAAGACACAGCCGAGGTCCAGGCGGTCGTCAAGCTTTGCAACAAGTTCAAACTGCAGTTTCGACCGATCTGCACGGGTTGGACGGGAGTGTTCGTGCCGGGGACCGTCTTGCTCGATCTGCGCCGGATGAACAAGATCATCGAGATCAACGAGAAGAACATGTACGCGGTGGTCGAGCCCTATGTGACCTCGGCCCAGTTGCAGGCCGAACTCTTCAAGAGAGGCCTGAACACCAACATCAAGGGCGCCGGCTCTCAGTGCTCGGCCATGCTCAGAGGCCACGGGCACCTGGACCAGTCTTGCGGAGCGGACGACAGAAACCATCTAGCCGTCGAATGGGTTACCCCCGCGGGCGAGCTGGTGAAGGTCGGCTCGTGGGGCTCGTCGGACGAGTGGTTCTGCGGTGACGGGCCGGGCCCATCTCTACGGGCACTGGTGTCGACTGTCGTGCCACCCAGTGTGACGCCGGGCGTCTACACCAAGGTCGCGCTCAAGGTCTACCACTGGTCGGGCCCTGCCAAGTACCCACTGGTGGGGAACTCACCGAAGTACACAATGAGCGAGATCCCGTCGAACATGATGGGCCGCTTCTACAGCTTCCCAACACTGGACCAGATGTGGCAGGCCGAGCTCAAGCTCGGTGAGAGCGAGATCTGCCTCGAGTTGATGGGCTTCAACGAGGCGATGGTCGCTGCGAATATCACCACCTGCAACGAAGAAGAGATGGCCATGTTCGAGCGCCTCTCCAAAGAGGTGCAAGGCCCAGGTTTCTTCGTGATCATCGTCGGCGACTCTCCGGGCGACTTCGCGTACAAGAAGAAGGTGCTCGAGACGATCGTGGGCGAGTCGGCAGGCAAGTCGCTGAAGTCGGTGGAGGATGCCGAGACCGAAGGGATCCTGTTGGCCCAGTGCACCAGGATCAGCGCCTCCGTGAGAGAGACCTTCCGGCCTGGAGGGTACTTCAAGTCGATCCCCATCATGGGCCAGAGAGACCTCACAATCAGGTGGGCCATCGGAGCGGGCAAGGCCAAGCTGCCTTTGATCGAGAAGGGCCTGATAGCCGACGACGGCGGGGGCTTCTTTGGATGGGGAGTGGAACAGGGGCATCTCGGCAAGACGGAGATCTTCTGCAAATTCAGCCCCATGAACCCCGAAGCCTGGAAAGGTGTCGACGCGTGGGAACACGAGCAGGCTGCGAGGGCTCTCGATGAGAAGTACTTCGCGCTCACGATGGCTCCGCAAGAGGAGATCGAAAGCAGAGTGGGGCCCGCGTTGTCCAACTACCATCTGTGGTGGAACAAGGTCCTGGATACGATTGATCCGAACGGAGTGATACCCCTGAAAGGGACAAGCAAACTCACTCCCTGACGTGTGGAACGGGGGTGAGCCTGCACAGGCTCACCCCCGCGGCCGCCAGACTCACCCCCAGTGCAGCCCCGCCCGGCTACTACCTAGCCTGTGGCGAGAACGTTCCTGCTCAAAGCGGGTTGGCCTTGATCGTCTCCATCTCTTCCTCGAAGTCGGAGCCGAGGTAGTACTTGGGAGGCGTGAGGTCCTCGCCGCGCTGCTTGGCTTCCCAGCCAGCCTTGACCTTGTCGGGGGTCGCAGGCAGGGCGTAGACGCGCACGCCGCAGGCGTTGCTGATGGCGTTGATCACGGCCATGTGGTTGGAACTCTGGAAGCACTCGGAGCAGCCTGACGATCCGTGAGGGCCGTGCGGGCGCGGGGTCTCATGGAAGACGATGTTGAAATCGTCCGGGATCATGTCGATGGTGGGTACGCCACAACCGATCATGCTGGCGTGCTTGTCCTCCGCGTCGTAGTCCTCGCTGAGGGCGAAGCCGATGGAATGGGATATGCCGCCGTAGCCCTGGCCTTCGACGGAGAGCAGGTTGCCGACCACGCCCACGTCACCGACCCAGGTGAACTTCAGCACCTGCACCTTACCGGTCTTGACGTCGACCTCGACCTGGGCGACGTTGACGCCGTACATATAGGCTGGCTTCGTGTCGCCTTCGCCGGTGTTGGGATCGAGTCCTGGGGGCAGCCCGATGTTGAACTGGTCGTAGTGGCCGACGTACTTCGTGGGAATGCCTTCGGCGACCATCTCGGCATGCTTGCGATAGGTGCCGTCTTCTTTGCGCATGGCGTCCATCAGTTGGGCGGCTGCATGAAGGGTGGCGTTGCCGGCCATGTAGTGCGATCGGCTGGCCGCGGCCAGGTTGGTGTCGGGGCAGGTCTTGCTGTCGTTCATCACGAGGCGCACCTGGGCCGCGGTGACGCCCAGAGGGGCTAGGGCCTTCACGGCGTGGGTGAGCGCACCGATGTCGCCGCCCTGGCCCATGTCCTCCCAGGTGTTGAAATGGGTGAAGGTGCCGTCCGCGTTCAGTTCGAGCGCCACCTCGGCGTGGTCGAACATGCCCGCCGTGACAATGAATCCGCCCATGCTCATGCCCACGCCGACCTGCCTGCCCTGGGCTTTGGCCGCCTCGGCTTCGGCCTTGTACTGGTCGTATACGGGCTTGGCTTTCTCGAGCAGAGTCGGATAGACATACTCAAGGTAGGGGCGGCTGTTTATTGTGAGGTCACCGGGTCTGGCCGCGTTCTTGTAGCGGAANNCCGCCGCGGGCAAGCGCCTTGAAGTTGGGGATGTTGTAGCCGTGGAATCCAATGGAAACAAGGTTGCCGAAGATGGGCCCTGCGATAAGGGCATAGGCTCCATGGTCGAGGGCGAGGTCAAACTCGGCGGCTATGATCTTGCCATCCGCGTCGCAGGCGATTCGGCCGTTGGAGAAAGTGGCGGATCTCTTGCCGGTGGTGTGGTTGAATTCCTCGTAGCTCAGCGTGAGGGTGCAGGGCATGTCCAAGTTCTGGACGGCCGTCACGACGAGCGCATAGGTGTTCGGGCTCACCGTGTAGCCGAAAGAACCCCCGACGGAGTTAAGCAGCATGCGGATGTTGTCCTTGGGAATGCCGCAGGCCTGGGAGACGAATTCTCGATTCTCCGTGAGAGACTGGCACTTGCATTGGATGGTCATCATTCCGTCGACACCCCAGTAGGCCTGAAGGGTCTCCGGCTCGATGGGGAGGTGAGGCTCGTGCTGGGAATGGAAGCTGCCCTCGGCCACGATGGGCGCCGTCTCGAAGAGCTCGGCGGTGTCCTGTCCTTTGACGACCGGCTGCTCCATGTAGAAGTTGGGCAGGGCCTCGTGCAGCTGGATGGCGTTGGGCATGACGGCTTCGGGGAAGGTCATGTAGGACGGCAGGATCTCGAGGTTCTGTTTCACCTTCTCGGCGGCCGAGCGGGCGTGTTCCTCGGTGTCGGCGGCGACCAGGGCCACCACGTCGCCCCGGCGGCAGATCTTCTNNGTTGTTGGTGCCCTTGACGTCCTTGGCGGTCATCACCTTGATGACGCCGGGCATCTTCTCGGCTTCTGAGGTGTCGATGGAGATGATCTTGGCGTGGTGGACTTCGGCGAGGACCACCGCCAGATGAGCGGTGCCCGCGGGCATCTGCAGCTTGACGTCGTCGCCGTAGTCGGCGAGTCCGGTGACCTTGGCAAGAGCGGTCGGCCGGGGATGCCGGGAGCCGTAGATCTCCGTCTCGCCGGCAAAGTCGTAGGTGATGTCCTTCATGGTGGCTTCGCCACGCATGACCTTGGCAGCCGCCATCACGGCATCCACCAGGGGCTTGTACCCGGTGCAGCGGCAGATGTTGTGGTGCTGCTTAAACCAAGCCCGGACCTCCTCCCGGGTGGGCGAGGGGTTCTCGGTAAGCAGTCCATAGGCGGAGACGATGAATCCGGGGGAGCAGAAGCCGCACTGGGCCCCGCCGTAGGTGATCCAGGCCTGCTGCAAGGGGTGCAGGTGCTGCGGAGTGCCGATGCCCTCGATGGTGGTTATCGCACTGAATTCGGGCACCCGTTTCATCTTCTTGGTGCAGGCGCGCACCACCTCACCGTTAAGGAGCACGGAGCAGGCACCGCACACGCCCGTGCCGCAGCCGATCTTGACGCCGGTGAGACCCATGCGGCGTAGGGCCACCGCCAGGGAGTCCTCCTCCGGATCGCAGATAACGTGTCTCTCGACTCCGTTGATGGTCAGGCTCACTCTTGCAAGTTTCACGTTCTCATCCTTCTGGTCGCGGCCACTGGTCGTCAGCCAATACGTACGGGCTCAATGCCAAGTAGCTCCTCTTCTACCGTCTCTTCGGTCAGGTTCGCCCTGAGCAACGTTCCCCATCTCACGCCGCACCGCCATCGCGGGCCTACGCATCGTGATCCACGGAGCGTAGCAGGTTCGTCAGCTCATGGTGCAATCAAGGAATATTAGGGCGTTTGCGGGCTTGACTGTCAAGTCCGAATGCCCGCCGCGCGGCCCCTCGTCCCCAACCGCTCCCCAGCGCCAAGGCGCTAGTGCGCCACCAGAACTGGTACCTTGGCCCGCCGTACAACATGCTCCGAAGTCGACCCCAGGAGCAACCCGGCAACAAGGCCGTGGCCGCGCCGTCCGATCACGACCAGGTCCGCGCCCCGAGTCTCGGCTACACGAAGCAGGGCGTCTCCGGCTGGACCTTCCAGCGCTTCTGGTTCGGCCTCGATTCCGGCGGCTCGCAGTTTGAAGACAAGCTCTCGGGCAGTCACTTGGGCCGCGGCGATCTCGCGGCTGGCTTGTTCCCCCAGCCCGTCGATATGCACGCCTTGGAATGCCGTGACGACGAAGATCCGGGCGTTGTGCTGGCGAGCCAAGGTCGAGGCCAGACAGACCGCTTCGTCGGCCCCCTCAGAACCGTCGTAGCCAAGCACGATGGTCTTGATATCCCAATCCTTCATCCCTCGTCCTCTCCCTAAGATGACGTGCGCATAGGTCGCCTGGCGCGCTCGAAATGAGGCGACACAGGAATTCTACCGCCCCCGTCTTCTCCCCAACCATTCGAGCGAGCCACTCCGGGCTCGACGGGGATGCTGAGCGTGAGTGGACCACTTGGTTGATCGCGGCCTCGGGCTATCGACCCCGAGGCCCGGTCTCGGCGCCTGTCAAACTGGGCAGCCGGACCCGCAGGCGCGCATCGACCGGTCCCCCTAGCCGCAGTCGCAGCGCGCTTCGCCACCACGGCCTCGGCGAAGGCCGCTGACTACAGCCGCTGCACATCCAACACCGGTCGACACTTCGATGGCCCCCTCCGGACAATTCATCCGACAGGCGCCGCACTGCATACAGTCGCCCCGATTGGCCACAGCCACCTTCCGGTCAGCCGAAGCAAAGACCGCATGAGGGCACACGTCCAAACAGCGGCGGCAACCCGTACAGCGCTCCTGGTCGAGTACGAGCGAGTCTCCGCTCAGCAGGTACCGCATCTATCCGTCCTCCCGATCATATGAAAGCCGCTGCTACCCGGAGTGCTAGGCCGGCAACCGCTGCGACGACGATTGGTGGAAGCCCCCGTCGAACCTCCACGCGGACACCCGCCAGGTTTGTGACGGTCGTTGACCCGGTGAACATCATCCCCAGGTAGGACGCCATCGCCACGCCGAGTAGTGCCGCTCCCGCCATTTCCACCGCTCCGCCAGGCACCAGAATGAGTGCTGCTCCCACACACAGCGCGCCCACGAAGGCTCCTTTGATGGCGAACACCCGCGACGGAAGCCATGGCAGAAACAGGGGTACGAGTACGACTCCCGCGAACATCGCGGCCAGGAACGGAGCAAAATCGGCCGCCAGGGACCAGCCCACGGTCCTACTGTGCGCCAGGCCAAGCAGGGCAAGCACGACCAGGATGACGATCGCCGTTTTCAGCGCGCCGCTCGCCTCCATCGGTATGAGGACAGCGCGCTCCTTCCACCCAAAGGTGACGCGCCGCATCTCCTGCGTGGAACGCATGCCGGCAGCAAGGTAGTCGCGGATGTCGCATGCGCGAACGGGGCCGTAGTGCACGGAAAACCCGGTTGCGTTCTTCACGTCATGCGCCGCCACGCCGGTCGCCCCAAGCTGCGGCACCACCAGGTCGCGGTGTTCAACGACACCGGCGAGATCGACAGCCTCCACGCACCGGACCAGTTCCGTGGTGCCAAAGGTTCCCTTTCCGGCAGCGCACCAGACGTTTACGCCCTTGGTGTCCAGCACCAGCAACCATGCGTCCAAACCCGTGAGCTGACGCCGTACGACGTCCACGGTCAGCTTGTAGTTGGCCGTCACCAGCACCGGCGACTTGCTGTCCGGGTCACCTACACGATACAGCCCCCAGGGAACCGCGTAGCGCATGCGTCCAATGCCCCAGCGCACACGCCAGGCGCCTAGCACGTCCAGCCAGGTGATGGTTGTCGACAGAAGCGGCGCCGGCCCAGTCTGTCTTTCGCTGCGAGCCGATTGCGCCGGCGGTCCGTCGCCGCATCCACAGCTAGGTTTGGTCACTGACACTCTCCGTTCTCGAGCAGCACGAAGTTCCGCGAAGACTCCGCATGCGTTCTGCCAGCAGCCCCACGGTCCGCAGGGCACCCCGCTTGTCCCTCTCACTCATGCCCGCGAGTAGCTCCGCGTAGTACTGGTTGCATTTCTCATCGATGAAATCGACCTTGGCGCGTCCGGCGGCCGTCAAAGTCAGCTGTATCAATCGGCGGTCGGAATGGTCCTCGGTGCGGTCGACAAGCCCCGCGCGGACCAGTGTGTCGACCGTACGGCTGAGGGTGCTGGCGTCCAATTCCAGTGCGCCGGCCAAACCGGTCAGCGAGAGATTCGAGGCCGCCAGCTCGAGTAGCGTATGACACTGGGATACAGTGACCCCGCAACAACGTGTATCCGCCTCCAGTTGGCGCATCACCTCACGCTCCAGGCCGCGCAACTCGCGGCGAAACGCGACAATGTCAGGGGTATCCGAAAGCGATGGTGGTACCATACAATGATTGTACTATCCAATGGTGGCGCTGCGCAAGCATGCGGCCATGACTTGCGCTCCATGTTCGTTGCTACCATGGCAGGACCGGTGAGAACGCATTGCAAGGAGTGCGCCGATGTCGCTTGTAACCAGATACCCCCACGTGTTCCGGCCGATCACCATCGGCAGCATGACACTCAAGAACCGCATCCAGTTCTCGCCTATCGTGTCTGGCCACGCTGACGCCCTCACGGGCGCTTCCACCGACGACCTGGTGGAATTCGTGGGCGCTCAGGCCCGCTCGGGCGTGGGCCTTGTCACCATCGGCTCTTCACCTATCGACTTCGATCGAGCCCGCGACTTCTACGGATGTCTTTCGGTGGTGCGCGACAGCGACGTCGCCGATCTCTCGGTAATCGCCGACGAGGTGCACCGCTATGGCGCAAAGCTGTCCATCGAACTCACCCATGCCGGCGCTATCAGCGATCCTGCCCTGCTGAACGGACCCGCCTTCGCGCCCTCGGTGATCCCCGGCATCCATGACCCTCGCACGACCAAGGAGATCGACAGGGCCGAGATGGATGAGGTCAAGGAGCACTGGGTCAACTGCATGCGGCGCCTGAAGAAGGCCGGTTTCGATATGGCCATGATCCACGGGGCCCACCACAACCTGTTTGCTTCCTTCCTGTCCCCGCTTCTGAATCTGCGCACCGACGACTACGGCGGAAACCCAGAGAACAGGATGAGATTCCCGCTGGAGGTTCTCCAGGCATGCCGCGAGGAAGCCGGAAGGGAGTTCAATCTCGAGCTACGCATCAGTGGTGACGAGCACGTCGAGGGTGGCGTCGGCATGGAGGAGCGAATAGCGTTCCTGAATGCCGCCAGTCCACATATAGACATGGTCGTCGTCTCGGGCGGCGGCTTCTTCACCCAGCAAGCGCAGACGTACATGATCCCCAGCTACCATCTCCCTCACTTGCTGAACGTGGAGTCTGCGGCGAGAATCAAGAAAGGCGTCGGTATTCCCGTGTCCGTCGTCGGTGGGATCACCACTATCGACGAAGCGGAGGAGATTCTGGCCGCCGGCAAGGCCGATGTCGTCGCCATGGCCCGAGCGCTTGTCGCCGACCAGGAGCTGGTCACAAAGGCCAAGCTCGGCCGAGCCGAGGATATCCGTCCATGCCTGCGCTGCCTGGATTGCGCCCGCGGTCCCAGCAAGGGCGCCCCCATGCGCTGCACTGTGAATCCCCAGGCCGGCCGGGAGGTCAAATACCGTGAGATCCCCATTGCCCGGACGAAGAAGAGGGTCCTTGTCATCGGTGGCGGTCCGGCCGGCATGACTGCCGCCCGAACGGCTTGCGAACGCGGACATGACGTGACGTTGTGGGAGAAGTCCGAGAAGCTGGGCGGCAGGCTCTACGAATCGTCGGCGCTCCCACAGAAGGACAGATTCCGCGCCTACATGGACTGGGCCATTCGTGCCACGACCAGGTGCGGCGCGACGATCGTCCTGGGCAAGGAGGCCACCCCCGAAGCCATCGAAGCCGTGGCCCCGGATGCCGTGATCGTGGCCGTCGGCGCCCAGCTCGTCACGCCCCTCATCGAGGGGATCGACCTGCCCCACGTCATGACGGTCACGGAGGCCGATCTGGGCCAAAGGCCCATTGGTGACGACGTGGTCGTCTGCGGTGGTGGCCTCTCGGGTTCGGAGTGCGCTCTCGCCCTCGCGATGCAAGGCAGGAACGTGAAGGTGGTCGATATCCTGCCGGTGGAAGTCCTTTGCCAAGACGCGGTGGACCTCGCCAGGATGGCCCTGTTCCAACTCATGAAGGACAACGGTGTCGAGCGGATCCAGGGCTCGGTGCACGCCATCGTCGACACGGCCGTCATTGTGACTCTCCCTGACGGGACGGCGACGGAACTCGCTGCGGACACTGTGGTGACGGCTATCGGCCTGCGGCCGGACTCGTCAGCGATCGAGCGCCTGCTGGATGTCGTTCCCGAGAGCTACCTGGTGGGGGACTGCAACAGCGTCGGCCGCATCTTCAACGCCAACCAGGACGCCTTCAACGTGGCTGTCGAGGTGTAGATGCTGCTCGACCCGCCCCGGACCAAGGTCCGGGGCGGGTCGAGCTGGTGCAGCCGGTGCTGCCGGCTGCGGGCGCTTACGCGCTACGTAATACTATTTCGCTTTCCAGGTGTTCGCCCAGTCCCAACGGATGAAGCCTTCGGCCGGGTACATGGTATGCACCTTGTCGGTGATGCTGATACCGGTGAGCGACTCGTAGAGCGGGATCATCATCTCGTTGTCGTGCATGTACTTGACGATCGCTTCGGCACCGGCGATCTGGCCGGCTTCGTCCGTCGCCTTGTTGGCCGTGTTGACCAGCGTCTTGAAGTCCTCCGGACGGCCCAGACTGGCCAGGTTGGTCATCGGGGTCTGCGACCACCAGCGGTTGATGGAGATGAGACCGTTCGGGTCCATGCCGCTGAACATGAGGGCGACATCTTTCCAACCGGTCCCGAAGACGCCGCCATAGAAGGCGCCCGCGTCAACGATGGAGAGGTTGGTCTGGAAGCCGGCCTTGTCGAGGTAGCCCTTGATGGCCTCGGCGTAGCTGTTGCCGCCGCCCGTGGACGCGATGGCCATGAGGTCGATCTTGCAGGGATTGGTGTCCGAGTAGCCGACCGAGGCCAGAAGCGATTTGGCTTTTGCAGGATCGTACTTGTACGGGTCGGTAACAGCGTTGCCGCCCCATTCGCTAGTGGGCTCAACGGCGTAGATGGGCACGTCGAAGCCATAGCCGAGCGACGTCGTCATCTCTTCCTTGTTGATGGCGTACTCGAGCGCCTTGCGCACTTCCGGCTTGGCGCACGGGGACTTCGGATCAATCGTGTTGGGCATCAGGTGCCAGATAAACCCGGCCCACCCCGACTGATCGATGAAGCCGGCCTTCTTCATTGTGTCCCGAGCCTGCGAGTCGCCGGCCAAGATGTCGGCCTGGCCCGCCTGCATCATCTGGGTCGCGGTGGTCATGTCGGGGATGACCTTGACGTCGACCTCGTCGAGGTACGGCAGGTTCTGGTCGCCCTTGGCCCAGTAGTTGGGGTTCTTCACCCAGGTGAGCGATTGGTCGCGGACATACGACTTCAGGATGAACGGGCCGGTGCCCACAAGGTTGTCCGTGGCCCACGCCTGACGGGCTTTGTCATCGGCGCCGGCTTTGTTGTAGGCTGCCTCGGAGAACATGGGCATCCAGCCGAACATCTGGATCAGCTGGTTGTGCCAGTAGTTCAGGTGGATCACGAAGGTGTACTTGCCCGTGACTTCGACGCTCTTGATGGCATCGGCGTACTGGAGCTTCTTGCCGGCGATGCCGATATCGTACATCCACTTCGCGTTGTCGGCGGTCAGCTCGGTGCCATCGCTGAACATGATGCCCTGATTCAACTCACACGTCATGGTGAGCGCCGTGGGATCCTCGACGAAGCTCTTCGCCAGGAAGGGCTGCAGCTTCTTGTCTTTGTAGTCCATGAGCCGCTCGACGCCTGGGAAGACCGAGGCTTCCTCGGTGGGACCCATCTTCGGCCACCAGCCCACGTCCTGCGGGCCCGAGGAGATGACGTAGGTGAGCGTCCCGCCGGCAACCGGCTGCAACGCGGTGGTGGTGGTCTCGGCCGGTGCCGTAGTCGTGGTCTCGGCCGGTGCCGTAGTCGTGGTCTCGGCCGGTGCCGTCGTCACAGTCGACGCCGCGGTGGTCGTAGTCGTGCCGCCGCAACCCACCATGGCCATCATCACGATGGCGACCAAGAGTAGAACGCCAATGCCCCATGCTGCTTTTCTTCGATTCACTTCCGAACCCCCTTCTTGAACGGCTCGCTCCTGAGCATTCTCATGCCGTTTCGATAGTCGCACACACAGCATAATCCCGACCTCGCCCCGAGAACCCCGAGATACTCACCCCCTTCTGACGTCTACCCCTTACTCAGCAAACAATGGAGTCTCCGGCCTCAAGTGGCCGGCTTCCGGATGTAGTCATCCGTAAAACAGAGATCCTGATGGATCATCGGCTTGGCGGGATCGTCCACTCGAGTGTACCGCAATGGGCAGTGACGCAGGCCCGGCGGTATGTGCACCATGAACGGCTCGGTGAAGATGAAGGTCTCGAGTATTCCTCCTTCTTCGCCAAGAGTGAACTCGACCTCGCCGCCGAGATCGAGCATGTCTCGCATGTCGCCGCCGTAGAACGAGAGATATTGATCGAAGTCGTGCGTATGGGTATGCTCGACCATCTCGAACGGCTCTGTGATGGCGAAGGTCGCCAGCCTGAACCCCTTGCTCTCAGGCACGTCCAAGCCGAACAGTACGATTGCCGGGCTCGGCACCTCGTGCATGTGGGGATGGGACTGGATTTTGATCTCATCGCCCACTCGGAAGTACTTCTTGTATGGTGATTTCTCCAGCTTTTCCAAGGTCGCTTCGCCCTCCTCTCCTCGCGGCCCTCGTCACGATCACGTTCTCGACTTGCCGGCACCTGCCGCGCGGCTCCGAGACCGCCCCGTCTACCCTCACTTGACCCCAAGGCACGCGACCTCGTGGTCGTTGCCCACCGACTTGAGACTCGGAATCGCTGTCCGACACGCCTCCGTCGCCTCCGGACACCTCGGGTGGAACGTGCATCCCGAGGGCGGATTCACCGGACTCGGAACCTCGCCCTCCAACACGATCCTCTCGCGCCCCTCCTCTATGTCCGGGTCGGGAACGCAGACCGCCGACAGCAGAGCCCGCGTGTACGGGTGGATCGGATTGGCGTAGAGCTCGACGGGAGTCGTGATCTCCAGGATACGCCCGAGATACATGACTGCGATCCGGTCGCTGATGTGCTTGACCACCGACAGGTCGTGCGCGATGAAGATGTAACTGAGGCCGGATAGACCTTCTCTCAAGTCGACCAGGAGGTTGATGATCTGAGCTTGGATAGACACGTCCAGCGCGGACACTGGCTCGTCGCAGATGATGAGGCTCGGGTCGCCAGCCAGAGCCCTCGCGATGCCTATGCGCTGCCGTTGGCCCCCGCTGAACTCGTGGGGGAAGCGCCCCAAGAGGCTCGCGTCCAGACCGACCTTCGCGAACAGGCCCTTCACTCTCTCGTTGTAGTTGTCCCGGCTCTGGACCAGGCGGTGCACCTTGAGCGGCTCGCCTACGATGCTTCCGGCGGTTTGCCTTGGGTCCAGGGAACCGTAGGGGTCCTGGAAAATGACCGCGATCTCACGCCGGAGAGGCCTGAATTCCTTCTCCTGCATCGTGGAGATGTCGGTGCCCTTGAATCGGATCGTTCCCGCGGTGGGCTTGTAGAGCCGGCATATGCACCGGCCTACGGTCGTCTTGCCGCACCCGCTCTCGCCGACCAGGCCCAGAGTCTCTCCGCGCCTCATGGAGAACGTCACCCCGTCTACGGCTTTGATCTCGCCAACCTTCCGCCTCAGTAGCCCCCGGGTGATGGGGAAGTACATCTTGAGGGAATCGATCTCGAGAACGTGAGCGTTTGTGGTCGCGGTTCTAGCCGCTTGAGTTGTCTCCGGGTCGGTCGTCATGAATTCGCATCCTCCGCGCGCATGTAGCACCGCGTCAGGTGGCCATCTCCGTCCACCGGTATCAACTCCGGCCAGGCTTGGACTCGGCATCGCTCGGTCCGCTCAGCACACCGAGGAAAGAACGCGCACCTGTCCGCCAGGTCGATGAGGTTCGG
>PMIZ01000413.1:18995-19187 GCA_003157225.1 Actinomycetota bacterium
GCTACCACGCCCAGGTTGTGCGTCACCAACACCAGGGCTCCTTTGCAGCTATCAATGGAGGACAGCATCAGCTCCAGCAGCTGCGCCTGCGTGGTGCAGTCGAGGGCAGTGGTTGGCTCGTCGGCGATGACCATCCTGGGCTGGCAGGACACGCCCATGGCGATCATCACCCGCTGCCTCATGCCGCCGCTG
>PMIZ01000244.1 GCA_003157225.1 Actinomycetota bacterium
GCTGCTCATCTCCATCTTGCGGGGAGCGCTGTTCTTCATGGCCGATCTCGCCAGGGCGATCGAGATCCCAGTGGAGATCGACTTCCTTGCCATCAGCTCCTATACCGAGGAGCACGGCGAGATGGGCACCAAGGCTATCCGCTTCTTGAAAGACCTCGACCAACCGGTGAGAGACAGGAACATCCTCGTGGTCGAAGACATGATCGACTCGGGTCTCACCTTGCACTACATTATGCGGTCGCTCAATCTTCGCCGCCCCCGCTCCCTCGAGGTCTGCACGCTCTTCGACCGGCCGTATCGCCGGTTGGTGGATATCGACGTTCGCTACCGGGGGTTCGAGGTTCCCGACGACTTCCTGGTCGGCTACGGCTTCGACTTCCGCCAGTCCTTCCGGAACCTCCCGTACGTGGCCTACCTTCGCCTGGGGCCCGATCAACCGACGCTCTTTTGACCGCGTCCACAAGCGAGGTCGAAGGGCCGGAACGCAAGCGCTGGGAAGAGTGCCCCTGCGACGGTAAGGAGCGGAGTACGGGAATCGAACCCGCGACATCCAGCTTGGGAAGCTGGCGCTCTACCAGCTGAGCTAACTCCGCTCGCCGACCCGCAGGGCAGGCCTCCGGATGATAGCACACCGTCCCTTTTCGCCCTTCTCGGGGCTCAGTGGCCACGGCGTACGCTGTGGGCGCATTCGCTTACGCTGTAGGCACGCGCAAACAGCGGCATTTTCCAGGCAATTCCCTCGAACCAGAGCTTGACTTTCCTGGAAAGGAGTCTAGAATCATGTGCAGAGTCCCGAGAGGTCAGACGCAGCGTCTGAGGTGCTTACAAAGGGGCCCGCAGAGGAAACGCGGAGGCAAATGGCCGCGAAGTACAGCGAAGCGGGCAGAAAGTAAGAGCCGTTGAAAGACGAAAAGCGAGTCCACTCGGGGCTCGCTTTCTGTTGCGCCTCGAATGCGCCCGCCGCAGGCGTCAGCGCCTTCTACTTCTGGCAACCCGGGCAGAACGCCGTCCCTCGCCCGGCGACGATCACCCTCACGAGGATGCTGCCGCACCGCCGACACAGCTCGCCCTGTTTGCCGTAGGCACGGAGCCAATCCTGAAAGCCCCCAGGCTTTCCGGCAGTGTCGACGAAGTCAGAGAACGAGCACCCCAGGAGCCGGACCCCCTCACCCAGCGTGCGTCTGATCTCGCGCGCCAGCCGCTCCGCGACTTCGCCCCCTACCGATCCGCTCTGGCGTAGGGGAGACAGCCCCGACCACCACAGGATCTCGTCGGCGTAGATGTTCCCGATCCCGGCCAGATGCCTTTGATCGAGCAGGAAAGCCTTCAGCGGCGCCTTGCGGCCATGCAACCTTCTTTCAAGGTAGTCCGCGTCCCATTCGCCCTGCCACGCATCGGGCCCAAGTCCGGCCAACCGGGGGGCGGGCGTTACGGTGGTCAGGTGAAGGCGGCCGAACTTGCGCGTGTCCCGAAACTCCAACCGAGTGGGCGTGCCCTCGTCGTTCGTCAGCTCGAAAAGGAAGCGGCTATGAGGCCCGGGCTCCTCCGGGTCGACGAGCAGTTGTCCGGTCATTCCCAGGTGAAGAGTGAGAAAGGCTTCCGCCGTCTGGATGGGGCTCGGACAATCCTCCGCTCCTGCACGGCCACTCAGTCGGACTAGCAAGAATTTGCCCAGCCGCTCGACGCTCTCCACGCGCCTGCCCGGTATATCCGAGCGGACGGCTTCCACCGTACAGTCGCGTAGCATGGCCGGCTCGACCTTCTCCACCGAGGTGAACGTCAAGCCTACGAGCGAATCCGCCAGCTGACGTCTGACCGTCTCAACCTCGGGGAGTTCGGGCATCGGCGTCTACATGCTTTCCGGCGCGCTCACGCCCAGAAGGTCCAGGCAGCGGAACACCACCCTCTTCACGACAAGGCAGAGCGCTAGACGCGAGGAGGCGAGCGCCGGATCGACCCCGATCACCCGGCAATGTTTGTAGAACACGTGAAAGTCGGCGGCGAGCTCCTGAGCGTAGGCGACCACCCTGTGCGGAGCACGACGTTCGGCGGCCTCCTGGATGACCGAGGAGAAGCTCTCGAGCCNNGCGTGCGCGTACTGCACGTAGAACACCGGGTTGTCTTGTGACTGGCGGCGGGCTAGGTCGAGATCGATATCGAGGGTCTGGTCCTGCGAGCGCGAGACCAGGAAGAAGCGGGCCGCATCGACGCCGATCGCCTGCACCAGTTCTGCCAGCGTGACCATCTCGCCCCGCCGCGTAGACATCTGGCGTAGCTCACCCTTCTCCATCAGGTTGACGAGCTGCCCGATGATGACCTCGAGCGTGCCGGCCCGCCCCGAAAGGATCTCCACCGCGGCGTTCATCCGGGGGACGTAGCCGTGATGGTCGGCCCCCCAGATGTTGATGAGGTGCTCGAAGCCGCGCTCCAGCTTGTCCTCGTGATAGGCGATGTCGGCAGCGAAATAGGTCGGATGCCCATTGCTGCGGACAAGGACCCGATCCTTGTCGTCGCCTCGTGACGTGGTTCGGAGCCAGATGGCGCCGCCTTCCCGGAACGCTTCTCCGCTCGCGAGGAGCTGCTCCACGACCTGCCTCAATCGCCCGCTTTTGTGGAGCGTCGTCTCGCTGAACCACAGATCGAACTCCACCCCAAAATCGGCAAGTTCCGAGCGCATGCCTTCGAGCATAGATTCGCAACCCCACGCCCGAAAGAAGCCGACCGCCTCGCCGACGTCCGGTTGGTCGAGCCACTCTGAAGTGGACTCCTCCCCCGCCTCTTCGTCATACGCGGCTTCGCCGGCCGCCTCCTCTGCGTCGGCCGCATCGCCTGCGCCCTGAGTCGGAGGTCCGGCGTCCGCAGCCGGCGCCGAGCCGCCGAGCGCCGCGGCCGCGAGTCGCAGGGCCGCCAAGTAGCGATCGCCCACCTTTTCGCGCGCGCCTTCGGCGATGTCGGCCACATACGCGCCCTGGTACCCGTCGATGGGAACAGGGAGATCGACGCCGAACGATTGCGCATACCGGGCGGCGATGCTTCGACCGAAGCGGTCCATCTGCCGGCCGTAGTCGTTGATGTAAAACTCGGTGGTGACGTTGGCGCCGCTGAACGTCATCAGGCGATGGAGGGCGTCTCCGTACGCCGCGTAGCGGCCGTGGCCCACGTGGAGAGGTCCGTTGGGATTGACGCTGACGAACTCTAGATTGATGCGTGGGTAGGGGCGCTGCTCGCCCCTGCCGATAGCATCCCCTCTTGCCAGCATCTCGGTCATGGCTTCTGCGTAGGCAGTGGAGTTGAGCGTCAGATTGATGAACCCCGCCCCGGCAACCTCTATCTTCTCGACCAGCCGGGCTACCTCGGTATCCGCGAGCAGGCGTGCGCGCAGTTCCTCCGCAAGCGCGCGGGGCGCCTTCCCCGCCACCTTGGCCAACTGCAGGCAGACCGGGGTGGCGTAGTCGCCGTGCGCCTCATCCGCGGGACGCTCCAGTCGCGAGTCGGGCGCCTCGGCCCATCCCTGTTCGACGGCCCACGCCGCGAGGATCTTCTGTATGCGCTCGGCTAGCACTTGAACCTGAACCTCCTCATGCCTTAGGTATTCACGGGGGCTGCTATCAACTGCTCCAGCCGGTCTATCTCCGCCTGAGTGCCGATGGCGATGATCTTGTCCCCCGGCAGAAGAGTCGAGTCAGGGGCCGGATTGGTGTCAAACTCGCCGGTGCTTGCCCGCTGCACGGCCAGAATGGTGGCACCGGTGCGTTTGCGCACGTCGAGAGCCTCGATGGAGCGCCCGATGACGCAGCATTCGGGGCTCAGCTGGAATTCCTCCACCAAGAAGGCGAGCTCGCCCCCGCCCGTGACCACTTCGAGGTAGTCGCTCACGAGAGGCTTCAGCATGAGCGTCGCCATCCGCTTCCCGCCGATGCCGTCCGGCGATACGACGTGGTCCGCGCCCGCCCTCTCCAGTTTTGTGGCCGTCTCGTCCGAGATCGCCCGGGCCACGATGAGGAGCGCTGGATTGAGCACCCTGGCGGAGAGTGTAACGAAGATGTTCCCGGCATCCGAGCCTACCGCCGTCACCAGTCCCTTCGCCTCGCGGATCCCCGCGGCCTCCAAGACCTCGTCCTCGGCGGCGTCGCCCCTCACGCTCAGGTATCCAGCCTCGTCGGCCCGCGAGATAGCGCCGGGCTCATTGTCGATGACGACAAAGTCCGCCCCGTGGGAGCGGAACTGGGCGGCCACCGATTCGCCTACCCTGCCGAAACCACAGATG
>PMIZ01000120.1 GCA_003157225.1 Actinomycetota bacterium
AACTCGACGACTCGACGATCTCCAAGAAGTCGGTCTCGCGGAGTATGCGGATTGGGTGGCCTTTCTCAATCAGCGCCTCCGCCTTACGATGCTTAGAACTCTTGTCGTGCCCGGCGAGCTTTGCAACATCTTGGTCGCCGACGACCAGAAGCGTGGTCTGCATGGTGACGCTGTCCGAGACGGAACAACCAAAATGCGCCGCCATGTCAGCCGCCTCGCGTCGCGGAATCTGTAGAGCACCCGTGAAGACAACCACTTCGCCGTACAGCAGGCCATCTGGATTGCCTTCGCGACTGAGATGCCGACTGCCGACCTCCCCTCCGATTGGCGCCTCGACACGCTTGAGCCAATCTTCCACGGAATAGCCACTCTCTCGAATAGCGGCTTGGAGAACCATACCTGCGGCTTTGGCATCCTCAAGCGCATCGTGCGCAGAGTACTCGTATCCAATGTGCTCGCACAGGTTGAACAGCCCGTACCCCGACGACGCAAATTGGCCCCAAGTGCGACGCGTCACCCGTGCCGAGTCAAGCCAACGGCAGTCGAGCTGACGAAGACCGTACTTATCGCACGCCTGTCGGAGCGACACGCGATCAAAGTGCGTGTGGCATACGACAATCTGACCGTCCAACTGCCTCCTGAGGTCCTCCAGCAGGGTCGGAAACGTGGGCTTTCCCGCAACGTCTTCGGGGCGGATGCCATGTATGCACATGTTCGGGTAGTCGAAGTGGTCCTCAGGGTCCACCAGCGAAACCCACTCGGTGACCGCTCCGCCATCCTGAAACGAGGCAATGCCGATCTGGCAGACGGATGCCATGTTGGCGTTTGCCGTCTCGACGTCTATTGCGACGAAGTCCATCGCATACGCTCCCGCGGTTGATTCTAACGCCTGCGTTGAGCGTGCGGCGCGCTTCGCGCCGCACGCTCCTGGGACGATCTGCTCAGTTTGGCTTCTGCCAGCCGACGCCGTGTCCTAAAATTCCCCAACAGAGTCTGCCGTCACCGCTCGCCTCACCAAGCCGTTCAACTATAGATGTCACTGCGTCAAACACCCTTCTTGCCGTCTTGGGTTCACAATGTCTATGCCAGCTAGGGTGGGACGCTGTGACGTTGCCTCCTCTTCCCCCTGGCTTACTGATCTCATGTGTGCGTCCATGGGTCAGTTCCTTTCGAACGTCCACACCGAGTAAATAGGAGTCGTAGTCGGTCTGAACGTCAGGAATTCGGATATCAAAGTGATCCAAAAGCGCTTTGAGTTTCTCCCTTGGCGCATTGAGATTGGCTTTTCTCGTGTCCCATTCTTCGCCGAAATATCGGGGGGCCGAGATGATTGGTGAATGCTTCCAGGCAATGGACAGAGGCAAGGATTGCGTGCATTGAAGCGAACATCTGCCTGTCTTTGGCTGAGTCGGCTTGTTGGAGCGCCCAGGCAGCGGCGGCGTGCAGGTAGGCAAAGGTCCGGATTTCCTCATATACCCAGTTCATGTCCCTTGGTTCCATGGCGCTTCGCCTCAACAAGCGTTATCCAGTCTGCAGAACCCCACGGCGCGTGGCGCCGATATGTCTCGATCGCGCGACCGGTTGCAGCGCGCGCCAAATCCTCCACCCCTCGCAGCCGCGGGCCTGACGAGGTTTTTCGACTCTTTTGGCTACGCGGGGTCGGACAGACTACAGACTGTATAGCTCGCCCTGCACCCAGTCAAGCAGGGGGGTGTCTTGTCGCCGCCCCCTCCCTATTGCGCGACAGTGATGGCTAGAACCTTCACGGGGTCGGCTATTTGCCTTCCGGTGCGCTCGCCGGACGACCCCCGGGAGCTACTTGAAATACGGGGCGCTCGTCCGCGAACTGGTACGCATCGCTCGCTTTATCGCTTCCTCGCTACGCACACATGGCGATGCCCTATTATCCACCTCGACCACCTTACGGCCCCTCACCAGCAGAGCTGGTCAAAAGTGGAGCACTGGGCCGAGTCTGACTTGCTTTGTCCGGCCCGCGAGGGAATGTGGTGACGGTGAGTGGCCGCTCGTGTCCCGGGTGCTAGCCGAGGCCGGCGGGCACTGGTCGGACACCATCATCTGGGCCAAGGACCGGTTCGTACTCGGACGGGCTGATTATCAGCACCAATATGAGCCGCTGTGGTATGGATGGCGGGAAGGGATCAAACGGCAGTTCCGTGGCGGTCGGGGTCAGTCGGATGTCTGGGAGATCCCGCGGCCGGAGGAGTCACCGCTTCATCCGACGATGAAGCCATTAGCTCTCGTCGAGCGGGCTCTGGAGAATTCCTCGAGAACCCAGGATGCCGTGCTTGACCTCTTCCTCGGATCGGGTTCGACTTTGGTGGCGGCGGAGCGGACCGGGCGGATCTGCTACGGGATGGAGCTGGATGAGCACTACTGCTCACTCGCCATCGCCCGCTGGGAGGCGTTCACCGGCAAATCGGCAACCAAGGATAGTTCGCGTTGACGGGCTCGGGCCAGGCCCATCGCTATGACATCGTAGTGGTGCGCCCCGTGGTTGTCACCGCGTCGGGCAGCACAAGCCCAGAGTACGTCACCCGCTACAGCAAGAAGCGCCCGCGTCGTGGGTTACCTCTTCAAACTCCGGAGCCCAGGCCGGCCCTGAACCGCGCCGACGGTGAGATAGTCAGGGTTGCCAGGCTGGGCGGATTGATCAACGAATATCACCGATCAGCAGCGTGAATCGGAATAAATGTACCCCTCACGTACAAGTCACTCCGCAAGCAAGATCAAGAGGCGAGCAACAGAGGCTGTTGGCAGGCTGGTGAGTAGCGGGAGGGAACCAGACCCAGTTTGTCTGCGGGACCGTTCGAGTCTAGACTGCATGATTGGGAAGCTTCTCTCGCCGAGTCCATGGAGCGTGACGCCTATGAATAGGGTTTGACCTTGCTTTCGTCAACGTTGTTCTGCCACACACAACACTGGGGGAACTTCATGCGTCACAAGTCTCTGGTTCTCAATTCGGTCAAGGGAAGCTTCCGACGACGCACAGTGATGAGTATATGTGTCGTCGCTCTGGTCGCCATCGCTTTGTTGATCTCGGTTGTGTCGTTGGCTCTGGCCAACACTTCCAGCTTCCCTGATGTACCGTCGACCCAACCCTACTACGCCGCCATCAGCGATCTCGCTTCTCGGAGCATCATCAACGGCTACGCCAACGGCAACTTCGGTCCCGGCGATCTG
>PMIZ01000068.1 GCA_003157225.1 Actinomycetota bacterium
GTAGGCGATGTTCAGCACGTGGTCCGACTCGTGGTAGGGCAGATGCACCTTGAGCAGCTGCAGACTCTCGTCGATCGCCGCCGTCAGCCCCGTGCGCCACGCCAACAGGTGCATCGCACCAATCCCGCCGGCCGCCAGACCACACACTCGATCGCCGCCCTCGTAGTGAATGTTGCGGCCGCGAAACATCGGATCCAACTGCGCGCACCAGTTGCGCCGGCGAAGCCGGCGCTGAATCCGCCCCTTGCAACGCGCCTCGCGCTTCTGTATACCTGTGCTCACTCGAAAGGCCCTCCCTGGCGTCTGAAGGTGAGAAGCGACACTCCCTTCTTAGCCGCTCTGGACGGGCTTTTCGAGCTTTTTCTGGCTCCTCTCGACTTTCCGTGGAAGCCTGGGTCTGACTTGACGAGTTGAGTGCCCTGGTTCATCCATGACTCTTCTACTTTGCGAGAGGAGGAGTCAGAGGGATGAACCAGGAGCAGGGCGATTGTGTCGCGACGTACCTTGGGTTGCAAGGGTTCAACGTGGTCTCGGTGGAGCGGGTGCGGCATCCCGGTCGGGGCCTGGTGAAGCTGGTGCGGGTGGAGCGGCGCGCGGGCGGACACGAGTGCCCGGGCTGCGGGCGGCGCCACGAGACGGGTTTGTTTCACGAAGCGGCCATCCGGCTGCGGGATTGCTCGATCGGAGACCTGGAGACCTACCTGGAGGTCCGCCCGATGCGCCTGGCCTGCTGCGGGGGAACGCGGGTGGAGCGGCTGCCCTTTGCCATGCCGGGCTTTCGCATGACCCGGCGCTTCTTCGAGCGGATCGCCGCTCTGTGCACCCGGTTGCCGGTCGAGACGGTGGCGCAGATGGCCAAGCTTTCGTGGTCAACGGTGGCGCGGGTGGATGGCCGGGCCATCGAGCTGGCGCTCGGGGATCGCACCGCAGCCCTGGCGGACCTGCGCTGGATCGGGGTGGACGAGGTCTCGCGCACCGGGGGCCACGTGTACTTCACCATCGTCACGGATCTCAAGACCGGACGCGTGGTCTGGATTGGCGACGGCAAGGCTCGCCGGGGGCTCTTGCCGTTCCTGCGCGCGCTGGGCCCGAAGGGCCGGCGGCGGCTGCGTGGCGTGGTCAGCGACCTGGGCTACCAGTCGATCATCGCCACGCGCCTGCGGCACGTCGTCCATGTCCTGGACCGCTTCCACATCGTGCAATGGGTGAACGAGGCCTTGAACCAGATCCGCCGGCGCCTGTTCACGGGCGCCCCCCAGGACGAGCTAGGCCGCACCTTGAAGGTCAAGAAGTGGCTGCTGCTCTCCGCGCGCGAGAACCTCGAGCACAAGCACAAGCTGCTCTTGAATGAGCTCATGGAACTCAACCAGCCGCTCTACCAAGCCTATCTGCTCAAGGAACAGCTGCGGGGGATCCTGCGGCATCCGTGGACGTACTTCGGAGTTCTTCGGCAGCGGCTGCAGGAGTGGGTCCTGGCGGTCTTCGACACCGCGCAGCCCGAGCTGATCCGGGTGGCGCACCGCCTCGCCAACCATCTCGATGCCATCATCGCCGGCAGCCAGCACGCGGTGCCCCTGGGTCTGGTCGAGTCCATCAACAGCAAGATCGCGGCGCTGCGCTTCCAGGCGCGGGGCTACCGCGACCCCGAGTACTTCAAGCTCAAGATCTTCCAGCGCTGCTCGCTGCCCGACAATCCCTGGGCGAAAATCGTGCTATGAGCCCACGGAAAGTCGAGAGGAGCCTGGAAAGTCGACTGTTGAAAGAACGAGAAAGTACTGGCTGTTCTTTAGGCACAAGACGTGCGTAACATTTGTGGCTCCTCTCAACTTTCCGTGGGAGCGCGGGGCTGAGTTGACAGGGTAAGGTGTCCTGGTTCATCCATGGCTCTTCTTCTTGGCGAGAGGAGGAGTCAGAGGGATGAACCAGGAACCAGGCGATTGTGTCGCGAGATATCTCGGGTTGCAAGGGTTTGAAGTTGCCGGCTCTCACTACCTATGGACCCCAGATTCTCACGAGCTATCCCCCCCGACTTCCCCTGGCGTGACGACGTGAACTTGGCTCAAGCCCCCAGAGTTTGTCCAGCCTGAAGCTGGGGCTTTTGCCTGCGTCGGTACGACTCTCCTTCGATGACCAGGTCGTAGGCATTGCTGGTGAAGCGGTCCAGGGCGCTCTGGGCGCGGATGGGGTCGGCGAAGGTGGCGAGCCATTCGTCGGGGCCGCGGTTGGAGGTGACGATCAGGGAGCCGGCGCGGTGGCGTTCGGTGAAGATCTCGTAGGCGTCGCGGCTCTCGGTGGGGTCCATGGCGTCCAGGCCAAAATCGTCCAGGATCAACAGGTCGACGGCGATGAGCTTGCGCAGCTCGGCCTCGTAGGTGTGGTCGAGCCGGGCGTGTTTGAGGGTCTTGAGCATGCGGTCGGTGCGCACGGCGAGCACGGCGGCGCCCCGCCGGCAGGCGATGTGGCCCAGGGCATGGGCGAGGAAGGTCTTGCCGACCCCGACGGGGCCGACGAGGGCGACGTGGGCATGGGCCTCGAGGAAGCGCAGCGAGGCGAGCTCATTGAAGAGCGTGTGCTCGTAGGTCACCTTGGCGGTGGCGTCCCAGGCTTCGAGTTGCATGGCGGGATCGAGGTGGGCTCGCTGGGCACGGAGTGTGGTGGCCTGGCTGTCGCGCCGGGAGGCCTCGTCGCTTAGGACCAGCAGCAGGAAGTCGTGCGGCGGGAGCTTTTGCTGGCGGGCCAACGTGAAGCGCTCGGGCAGGGTGTCGAGCATGCGGGAGAGCTTGAGGCGGCGCAGCACGGTCTTGAGGTCGGTGGAGATCGCATCACTTGTTGGGGTCATGGTCTGCCTCCTGGGGTGGTTTTGGGTTTTGGGGCTCCGGAGTGGCCGGAGTGGCTTCGCAGGATCGCCGAGGAGCAGCGATCGCGATGGGGCGTGACTCCTGAGCTGGCTCNNCCGGGGGCCAGGTCGGCCACGGCGAGCTCGAGCATGCGCTTGAGGCGTCGAACATCGAGCATCTCGGCGTTGAGGGCCGTGACGCAGACCGCCTCGCAGCGTGCATCGCCGTAGCGTTTGGCGAGTCCCAGGAGGGCATAGACGCGGCGCATGCGGGTCCAGGGCAGCGGCCCCTCGAGCAAGGCCTGGGCGAAGCGGCCGATGGCCGGTCCGTGGTAGGCCGCCTGGCGCTTGAGGAACTCGACGTCGCGGAAGGCATAGGCCGACTTCTCCTCTGGGAAGNNCCCTGGTAGAAGCGCACGGTGGCCGAGTCGGCGCGTACAGTGACAGTCTTGCCGACGAGGCGGGTGGGCAAGGAGTACAGCGCGCTGGCCACCTGGGCGTGCTGGTCGCGGGCGACTTTGGGCGTGGCCCACAGCGGGATGTCGTAGGGTGCGGTGGGCGCGGGTCTGAGCGCGGCCTGCTCTTCGGCCTCGAAGTGCTCTCGGGGAAGCCTGTGGGTGGTGCCGTGGCGGCGCATGCCGTACTCGCGTTCGCACCAGGTGCGGGAGTGGACGCGGGCCTGCTCCAGGGTATGCAGGTGTTCGCCGGCGAAGCAGTCGTCGCGGACACTGGGCACCGATCGCTCGACCCTGGCCTTGTCGCGGGGATGGCGCACCCGGGCGGGATCGACGTGGAAGCCGCGGGCCTGGGCGTACTCCAGGAAGGTCGGATTGATGCGGGCACCCAGGGGATCGGCTTTATCCACGATGGTCTTGGTGTTGTCGGGCAAGGCGACCTTGAAGACCCCGCCGTAGAAGTCCCAGGCCACCTCGCAGGCTTCGATGGCGGTCGTGGTGGTCTCGGCGAAGCAGGGATAGACGAAGCGGTAGCGCGAGAGGACCGGCGTGAAGATCCAGGCGCGGATGCGGCGGCGGTGGCCGAAGGGGTCGGGCTCCAAGAGCCCCACCCAGCCGGTGTCGAGCTGCACTTCCTCGCCCGGGCCGCAGTCGGCCACCGGGATGGTGGCCGCGGTGCGCCCGAAGCCCAGCTCGGCCACGGCGAAGCGGTGGAGCGTGGGATAGGGCACATCCACCCCGCGGCCGCGGAGCAGCCGGTGGACCTTGGAGAGCCGGACGCGGCCCTCGAGCTGCTTCTTCAGGAACGCCCGCTGGCCCTGGCAGCGCTCCCAGGCCTCCCCCTTGGGCCGCTCCGGGCGGGTGTGCAGGCTCACCATCAGCGCGGCCAACCGCTCCTCGGTGAGCTCCGCCTCGCCCGTGATCCCGGCGGCCAGGGCCGCCTTCAGGTAGCGGCGGACTGTCTTGGGGTCGAGCCCCAGCTGAGCGGCGATGCGCTTCTTCTTGCCGGCTCCGGCGAACCAGAGCCGCAAAACCTCTTTGACCTCGAACACCGTGACCTCGCGATAGGGCATCGACCCCTCCTGCCGCGGCCATCCTCAGGCCACGGTCAAGGGAGTCTTACCCGCCAGGTCACGCCAGGGGGGATAGGTGCTGAGAAACTTCAGCCCAAAGGGGGGATAGGTTGTGAGAAAAACCTCAGGCAGGGGTCCCTACGTGGTGAGAAACGACATCTGAGCGCGACAGTCGTTCGGGAAGAGGAATGGCGCGGCGGCAAGTGGTGGCGGTTTGTCAACGACATGCCGTACGAACTTGACGCCCGCGGGAACCCTATTCCAATGCCGGAGCGTCGGGCCACTGCACCACCCGCGGTCAGTCAATCCCCCCCTGCTGTGTGCGGAGATTGCGCCGGGACACCTAGAAAGTTCCGAGTCTGGGTCATGCTCAATCGAGACGGCAATGTGACAAGCACGCAGTTTTGGGACATCAGGCTGCCGGAGGACGATCGCCTCATCAATCTCCTCTACAGTACGCTGGGGTATTGGCGTTTCGCTCCGGCGCTGAAGGGAGAAGAGGTCCGTGGGCCGTTCGAGATCAGCCTCGACCTGGTGAAGGAGCGGTAATTCTCGGGGGCCCAAGCGTGAAGGCGGGGTATTCCGTCCACCCACAGAAGGTCGGCGGCTG
>PMIZ01000236.1 GCA_003157225.1 Actinomycetota bacterium
ACCATGACGGACCTGTTTCCGGCCGAACTGGCCGCGAAGATCACCGACGAGGATTGGGCCGTCGTCTCTGGTGGCAAGGTCTTGGAACTTGAGGAAGAGTTCGATGGCCGAACCTACACCAGCATCAAGTTTCCCATCATCCAGGCCGCCGGGGCCCTTGTGGCCGGGTACACCTACGACATCACCGAGCGCAAGCNNACTCCCGCGAGGAACTGCTGGGCATGACCATCTACGACATCGACCCCGGTACGCCGCAACCTTGGTCGACCCGTTTCAACGAGATCAAGGAGCGGGGTTCCTTCACCTTTGAGTCGTCGCATCGCGCGAAGGGCGGAGAGAGCTTCCCGGTGGAGCTGACGGTCACCTACGTCAACTCCGGAGGTCAGGAGTACACCTCCGCCTGCGCTCGCGACATCAGCGAGCGCAAACGCGCGGAAGACGCGCTTCGCCGACAGGTAGCCTTTGATGAGCTGATCGAGGGGCTGCTGTCCAGCGTTGCCGGCGCTTCCGCGGCGGAGATAGAAGGCCACATCGCGGCCTCTCTGCAGCCGATCGCGCTCTTCATGGGTGTCGGCGCCGTCGTCGTCTTCCAGGTCTCGGAGGACCCGACAACATGGGATGCTACGTATGAATGGGCCAGTCCGGGTATCGGGAGCGTGTCTCAAATACTCAAGGACATCCCCACGGGAGCGCTCTCTTGGGTCAAGGACGAACTGCTCGAGGGAAAGGCGGTCGTTCTTCGCGCGGCCGATGATTTGCCTGCTGAGGCGAAGGATCTGCGCCGCCTTTGGGCGAACCAAGGTCTCAAGTCGGCCTTCATAGCGCCGCTTCGAGGCAGAGGCGGTCTTGTCAGGGGTTGCCTCGCGCTCTTCGCCATTTCAAACGCGCTGTTGTGGGAGGGCCAGGACGTGCGACATGTGGAGCAAGTCGGGCAGGCCATTGCCAACGCCCTTGAGCGCAAGCGCGCCGAAGACTCCCTCTGGGCGAGCGAGGAACAGCTGCGCCAGTCGCAGAAGATGGAGGCCGTTGGTCAGCTCGCCGGCGGCATCTCGCACGACTTCAACAACCTGCTCACTGTCATGATCGGCTACAGTGACTTGATCCTTGGCGAGGCCGCTCTGGGCCAGGATCCGGAGGGGATACTGAGCGACGTGCAGGAGATCCGCGGAGCGGCGCAGCGTGCCAGCGAGCTGACCAGGCAGATCCTGGCCTTTTCCCGACGCCAATCTCTTCGGCCTGAGGTGATTTCGCTCAACGACGTGGTCAATGAGGTGCGCCCGCTTCTCGAACGGACACTTGGCGAAGATATCGAGATCACGTTCCTGCTTCGTCCTGGACTCGGAACGTGCGAAGTGGACCCCCATCAGGTGGTGAGCGTACTGGTGAATCTTGCCGTGAACGCGCGCGATGCCATGCCGCACGGCGGGAGGCTGACCGTGGAGTCGGCTGAGGTCGAACTTGACGGAGACTACTGCAAGCGGCACGAGGGTTGCGCGCCCGGTAGCTACGTGATGCTTTCGGTGGCGGACACCGGCGTGGGTATGGACAAGAGCACGCAGTCTCGGATCTTCGAGCCGTACTTTACTACGAAGGAACTCAGTCACGGGACCGGGCTCGGCCTTTCGACCGTGCACGGGATCGTCAAACAGAGTGGGGGCAGCGTTTTCGTCTATAGCGAACCGGGCAAGGGCAGCATCTTCAAGATCTATCTGCCCCGGTCTGACCGGAGTGCGCGGCCCGTAGCCATAGCGCCGCCGCTCGGACGACGGGTGGCCGGCGGAGAGACCGTGCTCGTGGTTGAGGACGAGGAAACCCTGCGGACCATGATCAAACGCATACTGGAGGCCAACGGCTACAAGATCCTCTTGGCTGCCCAAGGGGCGGAGGCGTTGACGCTGATTGCTGAGGGGCGCCCCATAGACCTTCTGCTCACAGATGTGGTGCTCCCTGGAGAGGTTCAGGGCGACCGCGTGGCCGAGCGGGCGCTGCAGTTGCGGCCGGGTCTCCCGGTTCTCTACATGTCCGGCTACACGCGGGACGCAACCATCCACGCCGGTCGGGTCGACGAGTGCATCAATTACCTGGAGAAACCGTTCACCCCTGACGCTTTGGCGACGATGGTGCGCACAATGTTGGATCCGACCGGAACCCCGAAGGAATGACCGCAGCAGTGGACCCGAGGGTTGGCTGCCAGGGCGCAGGCGATGCCGGTTGCGACCCGGATGCCGCGGGAGTAGATTGAACGAGCGCGGCGCGTACGCGCTGGCGCAACAAGAGCGAGAAGGGGGGCGGTCCATGCGCATCTTCCGGGTCACAGGTCCACAGGTGGGGCGTGCGTTCGCAAAGAGGCGTTGGCTGTCCTCCAGTAGCCTCATCTTGTTCACGCTGGCGCTGGTGGTGGGACTCACCGCTGTTCTGGTGTGGACCTCCTCTGCGCCTGCCCTCACGCTACCGACGCTGGGCTCTCAGGCGAAGCCCGCCTTCGCCGCGGGCGAATACCACTCGTTGGCCGTGATGGGCGACGGCTCGCTCTGGGCCTGGGGCTGGAACGGGTATGGCCAACGAGGTGATGGCGGTGGGACCGAGCAGGTGAGCCCCATCCGCATCGGTACCGACACCGACTGGGCGTCGGTAGCCGCGAGCCGCTACCACTCTCTGGCCCTCAAGT
>PMIZ01000057.1 GCA_003157225.1 Actinomycetota bacterium
TCAGGCATATACCGGAGCTCGCTTGGCGGTACGGGTACCTCTATGCCTGGATCTCCATGGTTGTCATTGCGGTAGCGATGATAATAATTGCCAGGAGAAAAGGCTGGTTCTGATGGCGTTTGACATGACCGGCGCACATGTGGCTATCACCGATGCGGGACGGCAAAGCCGCTTCGAGGCCCATCTCGAGAGAGCCGATTTTCGATCGCGGCTTATGCACGAGGGCTCACTCCTCTTTCTGGCCGTGGCGGTGCTCGCCCTGTCTTTCGGCATGCCGGCCCTGCAGTCGCGCCACATGTGGTTGAGCATCCCGTGCCTGTTCAAAGCGATAACCCACCTTCCGTGCCTCGCCTGCGGGCTGACCCGGAGTTTCGTCCAGACCGCTCACGGGCACCTGACAGCGGCGTTCGAGTTCCATCTGCTCGGTCCGCTGCTGTTCGGGTTGACCGCGATTTCCGCCATCTACCTCGCGGTTGCGGTAGCATCGGGCTACCGCGTACGGGTTGCCTTCGCGCCCGGGACGCGCAGGATCGCGGCGTGGTCTGTGCTTGCACTGTTCGTGGTATGCTGGATTATCAAGCTCTCAGTCATGAGAGGTGGCTGGTGAGATCGCGGCCTGTCGTACGGTATCAACAAGGAGGCTAGAGTGCAGCAACAGCAAAGCAGTCTCGTGCAAAACCTCTATTATTATATACAGCAGCGTGTTGACTCCGATTGGTCCACCGACCCCGGGATGGCCGTGCTCCTCAGCATTGTGACCTGCGGCATCTACGGCTACTACATCTTCTACAAGCTGCTCGAGCGACGAGACCTGCATCTCGCCCGCATAGCGAATATGGTCAACACCTCCGTCGCGCTGCTCAAGGAAAAGGCGGCACAGTCTGGCAAGTACGAACTGGTCGGCCAGGAGCTATCGCAGATAGAGATGGTCCAGCGTGGGATATACGATCAGAGCCGGGAGCGCGGCGCGGCCCTGTGGCTGGTCATAGGACTGGTCACCGGCGGTATCGGCATATTGATCGGATACTATTTCATAATGGACGACATGGCCAGGCACGACCAGCTGGAGGCGCAGTACTTCACGCTGATGTCCGCGGCACTGGCGAAGATGGGGCTCTCGGGGCAGGCTTCGCAAGCCGCGCCCAACATCCCCGACCGCAACTTCGTGGTCTACCTTGTCCTTTCCCTTGTCACCTGCGGCATATACGCCTTCTACTGGCTATACGCCCTTGTCGACGACGGCAACAAGCACGTTGAAGCGCAGGTCCCATGGGAGGACTTTATCTATTCGGCGCTTGCCGCCGCTTGAATCCGCCTTCCGGCGCCTCCGCGCGGATAAGGAAGGGGCCGCGGAACGAACTACGGGTTCGCGACCGACGAACGACCTGGAGGTCATGCATGAAATTCTGCGATCAATGTGGACAGGGCAACACGGACGACGCGGCGTTCTGTGTCCAGTGCGGCACGGCCACCATCCCTGGCGGGGCAACACAGCCACCACCCGGAGAAAGCGTACCACCCGTCCAGGGTGAGCGCGCGGGGCCCGTGATGGCGGCGGCTTCACCGGAAAGCGGCCCTCCTCCCGAAGGTGAGGCCGGTGCGCCCGGAACCATGCCTCCACCCGGTATGATGCCGCCTCCTCCAGGCGTCGTGCCTCCACCGCCGGGGATGCTCACCGGGCCACCTCACGCCCCGGGACCCCCGCCTCCTCCGGGCGCGCCCGTACCGCCACCCGGCTACTATCCGCAGGTGCCGCGACCGACACCAACCGACGGGATGGCCATTGCTGCGCTGATAATGGGGATCGGCGGGTTCTTCTTCTGCCCGTTGGTGTTCGGTGTCCTCGCGGTGGTGTTCGGATATATCGCAAGAGGCCACAATAAGGAGAGCGGCGGCCACGTCGAGGGCGACAGCTTCGCCACGGCCGGGATCATTTTAGGGTTCATACAGATCGGGGTGGTCCTCCTGATCGCACTGATCTGGGCGATCATAGCGATAATCGCGGCATCGACGCATGCTCAGACGATGGCACCGACGATTCTCGCTATGGGAGCGGCGTTGATGCTCTAAAGCCGCCCGCGCCCGGGAGGCTCAATCTTCATCGGAGCTTTCGGTGACCTCGTCGTCGAGGGCCACCGCTTCGACCTCGCCTTCGAGGGAGTCCACCAGCAGCTCGACCCTTGCCTGGGTTGAGTCGAGCCTGTCCTGGCAGTACTTGATGAGCGACACCCCGCGCTCGAAAAGCGCCAGGCTCTGCTCGAGCTCGAGTTCGCCACTCTCGAGAGAGTCAGTGATCTTTTCGAGCTCTTCGATCGCGGACTTGAACGTGGGTTCGTTTTCCGTCGCCAAGCGGACTCACTCCTTTTCTTTGCCCGTTACCTGGGCGTCTATGACGCCTTTGGCGAGCCTTATCGTCAACGGTGTCGCGACATCCACCTCGTCGGGGGCGCGGACCACCGCTCCGGTACGCCCGTCAAACGTTATCGAATAGCCGCGCTCGAGAACGGCTATGGGGCTCAAAGCCTGCGCTCGAGCCTTAATTCTCTCAAGCGTGCCGGTCTCCCTTTCTATAACCCTGACCCCCGCCAGGGAAAGGCGCGACCGCCTCGTCGCAAGCCCCGCGCAAGCCCCCGAGAGCAGCTCTCCCTTGAGCCTGAAGACAGGCCTGCTCGCCAGTACCGCGAGACGGTGGGCGTTTCGAGTAAGGCCCCTTCGAGGGCTTTCCGGAAGGGACACCGCCGCGCGCTCGAACCTCTGCATAAACGAAGCGAGCAGGAATTCGGAACCCCTGTAGAGCGGCCTCCGGCGAATGCTTTCGAGAAGCCTTTCGCCGGCCTTGAGGTCGGAGGCCGCATGACGGCGCAGAGTCGCGGCGGCCTTGCCCAGAAGCGCGTTCACCTGGTGCCTGTCCGGAACCGCCGCTTCAGCGGCGGCAGTGGGGGTACTCGCGCGCCGGTCCGCAACGAGGTCGGCGATGCTGACGT
>PMIZ01000456.1 GCA_003157225.1 Actinomycetota bacterium
AACGATCATTCGCTCCTCCTTTGGCCCACCTCTATCTGTGCAGTCTCCTCGAGAGCCAGGATCACCGCGTCTACCCCCTGGTCCGCCCGGCCGCGCGCGATGCTGTCCTCCAGGTCGCGCTTCACCGCGCGGGCGACCGGCAAGAACACGCCGAACTCCTCCCCGAGGCCAAGAGCCAGGCTCATGTCCTTGTTGGCAAGAGAGATCTTGAACCCGGGAGCGAAATCGCGCTCAAAGACAGTGCGGGGGTACTGCCTTAGACTCCAGTTGTCGGCGGTGCTGACAGAGAGAAGTTCGTAGAGCATTTGCGGGCCGATGCCGGCTTTCACCCCGAGGACAAAGCCTTCGGCGCAAATGGAGTTGCATGTGAGTCCGATCATGTTGTTGACCAGCTTGGCGACGTTGCCGCAGCCGATCTCACCCACGTGGAAGATCTTGCCGGCCATGGGCTCCAAGACCGAGCGAGCCCGCTCCAGCACCGGCGCGGCCCCGCCCACCATCAAGGTTAGAGTCCCGGCCTCCGCGCCTTTCGTCCCCCCGCTCACCGGGGAGTCGAGCATGTCCACTCCGAGGGCCTTCGCCTTGGCTGCAATGCTACGAACGGTGGAGGGCGAGTTGGTGCTCAAGTCCACATAGAGGTCACCGGGCCGCCAGCCCTTGCGAAGACCGTGCTCCCCTAGCGCGACCTCTTCCACCGCGTTGGGGGTAGGGAGGCAGGTGAGGACCATCCTGCAGACCTCGGCTACCTCCGCCGGGCTCTCGGCCCAGGTCGCCCCGTGTGTAACAAGGGGAACCGCCGCCCCCGGGTCTAGGTCCGAGACCACCAGAGAGTGCCCGGCCGAAAGCAAGCGGGCGGCCATGTGCACGCCCATCTGCCCGACACCGACAAAGCCAACACTCATACTCACACCTCGATGTTCAGGCCGAGACCGGCGAGCGCCCCGGGCGATGGCCTGCCCGTTTCGCGGTCCCAACCCATGGCTTGAAAGTAGTCCTTGCGCATGTTTGCGAAGGGGATCTCATGTCCCGCCGCGGGGCCCGCGCCGAGAGGCTCACCGAATCGCTTCGGCAACTGGAACGCATCCGGGCCGAGCCCTTCCCTGATGTTGAAGGCCTGTCGCAGCGTCAGAATCCGCCTACCCGCCCTGAGGCCCTCAGCCCAATCGATGTCCCAACCGGTGACGGGACGCAGAAGCTCCACCACGGGGAGCGTGTCGAACTGCGAATAGAGCGAGCACAACCCGGCCGAGCTCAGCAACTGCCAGTAGGCGGCCCCTCGGGCATAGAGCTCTCCCTTCCGATCGAAAGCCCCGAAGGCCTCGCTCGAGTCCGACTGGAGTAGAGGATCCGCCCCGAGGGCAGCGCCCTGCTCAAGCATGGCCATCGCCTGGGAGCCACAGTGCTGCGACGGGGTGGCGTCGGAGATGTAGAACACGCCCATCGCCGGGTTGGCCCGCGGGTCGTGGAGCGGAAGCTCCCGGCCTGCGACGTGCATGGCGTACTCCTCACTGCCCCTGCCAATGCGCTCGGCGGCACGCTTCGACCCGTCGGCAAGCACCTCACCGAACCCCTCGCCCCAGGCCATCTGCTCGGCAAGAGCCACGACAGCCGCCGAATTGCCCCACGTCAGTTCAAGCCCGCCCGTGTCGCTCGAGTCGATCAGCCCCTTCTCGTAGCACTCGATGGCGAAGGCGATAGTGCCGCCCACGGAAATGGTGTCGATGCCGAAACGGTTGCAGATCTCGTTCGCCCGGATCACGGCCTCAGCGCTATCGTTGCGGCACAACGATCCCAGGGCGGCCAGGGTTTCGTATTCCGGCCTATGTGTCTCGCCTTGGTTGGCATATGGCCCCTTTGTGACGCGAACGAGCGCTCCGCACCTGACCGGGCACGCGGCGCATCCGTACCCCCTCAGTTTGTGGATGTCCATGTTGGGACTGTCGAGGGCCCCCGCGGTTGGTAGCGCGTCGGTGCCGGTCGCCGCCCAGTTAGTGGTGGGGCAGTCGCCTATGGAAAGAAGGAAACTCACACTGCCGCCCGTGCCCGCCGCCGACAGCCCCTTGAGGAAGGGGCTCTGCTTGATGGTCTCTCCGTAGACCTTCTGCACAGCGTTCAAGCCCTCCCGGTCGGCCACCGCTATGCGGGCGCCCTTGGCCGCTCGCACGGCTATGGCCTTGAGCTTTTTGGCGCCCATGACCGCGCCTACACCGGAACGAGCGGCGATCCTGCCCTTCTCATTCACGATGCCGGCTAGCAGGGAGCATCGTTCGCCCGCGGGCCCGATGCAGCTGATGGTCCAGCTTCCGGGCTCACCCAATTCGGCCTGCAGCATGTCGTCCGTCTCGGAGGTGTCCTTGCCCCAGATATCTCCGGCCGGGATCAATCGGGACCGGCCCTGGTCGATGACAAGAGCGACGGGATGTTCGGCGGCGCCGGAGAGGATGACCGCGTCGTAGCCCGCCTTCTTCAGCTCGGGGCCCCAGGTGCCGCCCGAGTTGGAATCGGCCCAGCCGTTGGTGAGGGGAGACTTCGTGCTGACCATGAATCTCCCCCCGCCGTACACCCCTGCGGCGGTTAGCGGCCCGGTCGCGAACACGAGCAGGTTGTCGGGGCCAAGAGGGTCGATACCCGGCTTGGTGCGGCTCATGAGTATCCCCGCGCCTATGCCGGTGCCGCCTATGTGGCTTCGATAGAAGCTCTCCTCGGGAGTTTCCTCTGTGACCACGCCCGTGGTCAGGTCAACAAGAAGGAATCTTCCTGCGTAGCCGTAGCCCATCGCCGTCCTGCCTTTCTTGGGCCTTGCCCCTCCCTTGGACAGACCCAATGGTTCACGTTAATAAACAATAATTAAGTTATCAAGCGCTGCTATGCTGTCTCTGCCATGTTGGTGCCACGGGAAGACTGAGAGTCCACGCGACTGGGGAGAAGATCGCTACCATGGGGGAAGACCGCCGATTTACGCGCGACGAGAGAAGACAGCAGATCATCGACACTACTCTCAACTTGGTGGCCGAATCTGGGGTCACCGGTACCACGCTCAGCCGGATCGCTTCCGCCGTCGGCGTGACTACTCCAGCCCTCTACGCCCATTTTGCCAACCGCAAAGACATTCTGCTAGCCTCGATGGAGGTGCTCATCGAGAGACGCACCGAGATGCACCGCCAGGCCAGGCATGGGAACGCCCTGGAGCGGCTGCGCGAGATCGGGTTGGCTCATTCGGAGTTGGTCGCGTCGGACGACAAGTCGGTCATCGCGCTCTTCGAGTTCATCGCGGCGTCCCCTCATGAAGGGCTTCGCGAAACCCTGGGCGACAGGCACTTGCTGCTCGTCGAGGAGATAGCCGAGATCGTCCGTGAGGGGCAAAGCGAAGGGATCATTTTGCACGAGGTCGACCCCCAACAGGTGGGATGGATGATAGTCAGCCGGGCTTGGACCGAGAACGTCGCCTACCTCATGGGCGTGACCGACCATTGGAACCAACAGCGCTCCAACCAGATGCTCGACCTCATCATCACTTCCATCTCTACGAAGGCGGAACCGCCGGCACCCAACCTGGGAGGCTGCTGAACAACGACGCCACGGCCGCCAGAACACCCTGGCCGGCGCGGCGATCATGTCCTTACGGCGCAGCATCGTTATTCAGCAGCCTGCTGCAGCCCGAGGCTTGACCTGGTCGCATCGTACAGCTGAAGCTCGAACACCCGCTCGAACGATGCTCTCAGCGCTGCCTTCACTTCCGCCGTCTCCACCGGGTGCCCAAGCACCCGGACCAGCGAGGTGACACCCTGGTCCCGGATGCCGCACGGGACTATGAGGGAGAAGTGGGCCATGTCGGGCGAAACGTTCAGCGAAATTCCGTGGAGCGTTACCCAACGGCTGACACGAAACCCAACGGCCCCGATCTTCCCTTGGGAGGTCCAGACGCCGGGGTACTCCTTCTTGCGCGCCGCCTCTACTCCAAACGAGGCCAGCGCGTCGATGAGCACCTGCTCGAGCCGCCGGGCGTGCGCGTGCACATCCCGGCCGTAGGCCTTGAGGTCCACGATGGGGTAGAGCACCAACTGGCCCGGTCCGTGGTAAGTGACGTCCCCTCCCCGGTCGGTCTGGTGCACCGCCACCCCGGCCTCCCGCAACTCGTCCTCGCTCGCCAGGATGCTTTCCCGGCGACCCGACCTGCCGATGGTGACGCAGGCGGCATGCTCGACCACCAGAACCGTGTCCGGGGCCTTGCCGGCCTCGCGCAGGCCATGGAGCCGCGTCTGTAGCTCGTAGGCCCGAGCGTACTCCTCCACCCCGAGGTCCAGCCACGCCGCCTCGCGTGGGGCGCTCGAGTAAGAGTCAGACATGCAGCGACCGCCTCGCCACCGTAACGTCTAGTCTGGCCATCTACCCCTCTTCTCGGATGCGTGCGAGTGAAGGTTCGTGCGCTGTGCAGGTACTTTTGTCACATGATGCCCTGCCCGTTCCGATCATGCAAGGCGCCGACACCCCGTCTCGACGGTCGAAGGTACGTCGTAGCTCACCGGCCCGTCCACGCAGCAGACAGGTCAGGCTAAGGGTGAGAAACTAGAAGAGGTCACGCGCCGCCCTCGATCCAAGGAGCTGCTCCAATGGCTAACCGGACAACGATCGATGAGTTCCTCAGCCATCGCAAACTGGCACTGGTCCGCTGGTCGCCGGCGGCGGCGGTGATGGGGGGAAAGATCGACGACGAGCTTGCCCCCAAAGGTTACGAGATCACCGTAGTCTACCTGGACGAGTCGGTGCCGGCGCCCAGATTGAGCGAGGTTCGAGACACAGTCGAGGGGGCCATAATCGCGGTGTCCCGAGACAAGTGCGACCTGGCGGTGAAGCAGGCGCTCGATGCGAAGATCCCCCGCATCTGGATCCAGAACGGCTGCGATTCGAAGGCCGCTGTCGCGTCGTGTGAGCAGGCGGGAACTCCGGTTGTGAGCGGGTCGTGTGTTCTGATGTACGCCGAACCGGTGAAGTCCGTACACGCATTCCACCGCTGGGTCGCGAAGCTGTTCGGACAGTACGCCAAGTAAAGACCCGGGCGATGCACGGACGGTAGACCCCGCGGACGGTCGCCGGGCCCGCGGGCGTACGACGAGGCCGCTGATAATTGCCGGGGCCGCGGGCGGGTGGCAGCTCTTGGGCGATTTGTCTGTCCGGAGCCCGGAGTATCCTCCTGCCCATGAGGACAGGAACCGCCAGTCTGCCGCTGCATGGTGGAAAAGCGCCCGCTTGGCTCTTCTCCCGCATGCGGTTGCTCGCGCGCGAGGTGACGCTGGCCATCGTCGGCGAGTACGGACCCGACGAGATGCTGCGGCGGCTCTCCGACCCAGCCTGGTTCCAGGCTTTTGGAGCCGTGCTTGGCTTCGACTGGCACAGTTCCGGAGTCACCACGACGGTCTGCGGAGCTCTCAAGGACGGACTTCGCGGGCTGGAGCACGAGTCCGGGCTGCTAGTCGCCGGCGGGAAAGGTGGGGTGTCGCGCAAGACGCCCGCGGAGATCGAGGCGGCGGCGACCTCGGGTCTGCTATCCGCCGAGCCGCAACCTCTTGTCTATGCGAGCAAGATGGCTGCGAAGGTCGACAGCTCCGGTCTCCAGGACGGCTACCAGATATACCACCACAGCTTCTTCTTCACCCCCCAGGGCCACTGGACGGTGGTCCAACAGGGCATGAACGACCAGAACGGGATGGCCCGGCGCTACCACTGGCTGAGCGATACGGTGAGGGACTACGTGGTCGAGCCGCATCAAGCCATCGCGGCACAGGCGCCGGGGCGTCAGGTTCTCAACATGGTCGCCCGCACGAGCCTGCCGGCCCAGACTGTCGTCACCGAGCTCTCACACGATCCGCCCGATCGCACGATCGGCTGTCTGAACCGACTGAAGACCCTCTCCATGCCGACCAGGCATGCTGTAGAACTCAGGGACATCAACCCCGACAACCTGAAGAAGGTGTTCCTATCCACCTACGAGCGGCAGCCGGAGGACTTCGAGACGCTCCTTGGTCTCCCAGGCGTCGGGCCGAAGACCATCCGCGCGCTTGCCCTCATCGCCGAGTTGGTGCACGGCACTCGGGCCAGCCGGTCGGACCCGGCGCTATTCAGCTACGCGCACGGCGGCAAGGACGGATTCCCCTACCCGGTGGACCGGGAGACATACGACCGCAACATCGAGGTGCTACGAACGGCGATCAAACAGGCCAAGCTCGGACGGAGCGAATCGCTCGCCGCGCTGCGCCGTCTGGCAGGCTGTGTCCAACCCACCACCCTCGCCGCCACGCGCCCTTGCGGCCACTACCCCGCCTGGTCGCCGACGGCACCGAGCGAATAGCCCGCCAGCCGACGGGCATGCGCATGCACGTCGGACGGCCACTCGTCGGTGAAGGCGTGGAGCTTCTCCTCGTCGCCCGCGAAGAGCGCGCGCAGGGCCTCCTCATAGCCGGGCTCGTCACCCGCCAAGGTGTTCATGAAACGGTAGCAAGCCTCGCGTGCGCGGCGCACCCTGACCTCGTCCACCGTGGAGAGGCGTGCCACCTCCACGAGCTTCCGCAGGGTGACCGACGCACCACCGGGTTGCTCTCTCAGCCACTCCCAATGACGGGGGAACAACGTGACTTCCCGCGCCACCACTCCCAGTCTCGGTCGTCCGGCCACCCGATCCCCTCCCGTTGAGGCCGATACGGCTCCGATGTGCTCTCCCCTTTTCCGGTTGGGTCTCGGATAAAACTCTGGCGGCCTCCGTCCGGACGCCTCTCGCGTCGATTCGCTATCCTTGCCGCGGCGATAGCCGATGCGGCCGGAAGCCTAATGCGGGAAAAGGAAGGCTTGATGACTGAATGGAAGCTCGTGGGCAGACCGGCCCTTTTGCTCGTCCACATGCAGAATGCCATCTGCAAGGCCCCCAGCCCGATAGAGGCTATGGGCCACTGCCGCGCCACCCAGGAAGATGGCATCATCCCTAACATACAGGCGCTGCAGAAGGCCTTCCGCGAGAAGGGCCAGCCGGTGATCTTCGTCTGCACCTACACGCCAGATGACACCAAGTACGCTTCCTACGGAGGCTTCTGGACCGGCGGCAGGGAAATCATAGTTAATCGCATGGGCACGCGTGACGTCGAGGTTATTGACGAACTGGCCCCGATGCCCGGAGAGCGGGTCTTCTACAACTGGCCGTTCGACATCTTTCGCCACAACGACCTAAGGCAATACCTGATAGATAAGAAGGTAGAGACCGTGGTGGTCACCGGCGTGGCTACCGGCATGTCGGTCGGTCATGCGGCGTTCGTGCTGGCCGATCGCTTCTACAGCCTCATCGTCCCGTCCGACACCTGCACCGATGGCAACCGCGAACTGCACGAAGCCATCATGAAGTGGATGATCCCGGCCATCGCGCTCGTGACCACCTCGCAGGACGTGATCGCCCACCTATAGAGTGCCTACGGCCTGAATCGTGGGAAGCCCGGGCTCGGTCCGGTCGCCATCCGCCGGGCTCAGCCGAGCTTCTTGGACATGTCCGCGGCGGTCCTCTTGGCCGCCTCTGCGTAGCCGCGCATCTGTTCTTGGCTGCAACGCTCGATGGCGGGCACCACGGAGATAGTACCCCGGAGGCGGCCGGTCCCGTCGAACACCGGCGCCGCGCAAGCGGGCGCCCCGACCTTCCATTCCTCCCAGTCGAGGGCCACGCCCTCCCGCCTCACGGTATGCCACCTCTCCCGCAGGGTCTCGGGATCGGTGACTGTGTATTCCGTCCGAGCCTCGATGGGCGCCGAAAGAAGACTCTCCCAGACGTCTTCCGGCATGAACGCTATGAGAGCCTGAGCGTCGGCGCTGGAGACCCCCGGCAACACCATCCCGGCAATGGTATAGGGCTTGAACGGGCGCGACGTCGGCACCGTGTCCAATATCAGAGCGCCCTGGCCAATCCAGACGGAGAAGCTGGCGGTCTCCGTGGTCTCCTCCTCCAGACGGACGAGCAGAGGATGGGCGACCCGTACCAGCTCCGATTCCGAGATGGCCAGGTAGCCCGCCTTCAGCGCGCTCGATCCCAGGTGGTACTGGCCCGAATCCGCGTCGTAGGCGACCCAGTGGCCTGACTCGAGGGTCTTTATGAGCCGGCGAGCGGTCGGTTTGGAGAGCCCCGTATGCTCACGCAGTTCCCGGAGACTCCATTCAGGCTTCTCCACGTCGAACAGTCCCAGAAGGAGCAAGCCTTTTTCCAGAGTGCGGGTCGGCGCGCCGTTAGTCCGCGGCATTGTCTTCTCGGTGGTCTCAGANNCCCTATCAGTCTACCTGCTCGAACCACCGAGCGGGGTGTTGACATACGCCCAGAATAGTTGCTACGCTCGATGAGTTCAAGAATTGGATATGCTGGGTTCATAAGATGAACCGGCACTGGGCGAAGAGGTTCCGACTCGTTTCCGTGGTCCTCAACTGAGGAAAGGGGTAGAGATGGTCGACATCAACAAGGACGTTAGCCGTCGAGAGTTCCTGAAGATCGCCGGCGTCGCCGGAGCTACCGTCGGGCTAGCCGGCAGTCTGGGCGGTGTCCTGGCGGCATGCGGCGGAGGAGAGGAGACCACCACTACTTCAGCCGCGCCGAGCACCACCGCGAGCAGCGCGCCCCCGACCACCGCTGGGAGCACGACCACTGCAAGCACCGGCCCGGAGATGGGCCGCGAGGTCAAGATCGGCTTCGTCGATCCGCTGACCGGGAACCTGGCGGCCTTCGGTATTGCCGGCAAGTACATCGCCGGAAAGTGGCGCGAAGCAGCAGGGGACGGACTACTCCTCGGCGACGGCAAGAAGCATCCGTTCAAGATCGAGGTGCAAGACAGCCAGTCCGACACTCAGCGAGCTGGGTCGGTCGCTGGCGCACTCATCAACGAGACGAAGGTCGACATGGTGATGTGCGCCGCCACGGGTGACACCGTGAACCCGGTGGCCGATCAGTGCGAGGCGTCGGGAACCCCTTGCCTTTCCACCGATGTCCCCATGGAGGTCTTCATCTTTCAGCGGGGCGGTGCTCCCGACAAGCCCTTCAAATGGACCTACAACCTCTTCTGGGGACTCACCGAGGAGGCGGCGACCGAAGTAGACATGTTCAACCAGGTCGTCACCAACAAGAAGATAGGGGCACTGTGGCCAAACAACGCCCCCGGCAACGCCTACCGGATGTCGTACGGCAAGGGCGGCACCGGCTGGCCCGACCCAAGCTACACCTTCATTGATTCTGGTCAATACAACGAACCGAGCGACGAATTCACGAACCAGATCGGCCTATTCACAAAAGACGGCTGCGAGATACTCCAGGGGGTCATGATCGATCCGGACTGGACCACGCTCGCGCATCAGTGTGCGCAGCAGAGTTTCAAGCCGAAGATCATGGAGGGCATCAAGCCCACCCTCTTTCCGACCACCATGGAGGCGATCGGCCCGCTCGCCGACGGCCAGTGCGGTACCCAGTGGTTCCACCCGACCTACCCCTTCAAGTCGTCACTCACCGGGGACACTCCCCAGCAGCTGTGCGATGACTTCGAGAAGACCATGAACATGCAGTGGCAGCAGACCATCATGCACTACGTGCTCTTCGAATGGGCCGTCGACACGCTCAAGCGAACCACCAACCTCGACGACAAGGAAGAGATCATCAAGCGCGTCGCTGAGACGAAGATGACCGACTCGGTGGCGGGCCCCTTCGATTTCACCGCCCCGGTCAAGTGGGGCACTGCGCATCCCGTCCAAAACAACGTCGTCACCCCCACCTATGGCGGGCAGTGGCGACTCTCGAATGGCGGAAAACATCAATTCGAGCTGGTTGTGGTCAGCAATGTCGCCGCCCCGCAGGTCGCGGTGGCCGACAAGCTGAAGCCCATGAGCTGGGCGTCCTAGTAGATACTTCGATGGCCGCGGCGCGCCCACGAGCGGCGCGCCGCGGCCATCCCTGCACGAAAGTGACTGAGATGGAGCAACGACAATGGGAGAGCCTGTCGGCTGAGGAGAAGCGCGCCTGGCGCATCGATCGCTGGCGCAACCCGGAGATGGAGTTCGCCAGTCCGGAAGCCGAGGCCGACTACAAAGCCCGGGTAGACCGCATCATCGCGGCGCTGGAGCTCCGTCAACCCGACCGAGTGCCGATCTGCCTCAACATCGGCTACTGGCCGGCGGTCCTCGCCGGCATGACCGCGCGCGAGGCAATGAGTGATCCCGCCAGAGCCGGGCGCGCGTGGGTCGACTTCAACCTGAGATTCCAGCCGGACGGTGCGGTTCCGCCCCTGCCGGGCGCCACCTCCTCACAGATGCTCGAAGCGCTTGACTACAGGCTGTACTCCTGGCCGGGCCATGGTGTGCCCGACGACGCGAGCTTCCAGTACAACGAAAGGAAGTGGATGCTCCCTGAGGAGTACGACCATCTCATCTCCGACTTCTCGGATTTCATGTTGCGCGTCTACCTCCCTCGGGCCGTCGGTGCTTTTGCCGGTTTCGGCAAGGTGTCTTCCCTCTTAGACCTGACCGAATTGCCGTTCGTCTTCGGACATGTCGCCGGCTGGGGCTCTCCGCAGATGGCAGAAGGACTGGAACGACTAGCAGCAGCCGCCCGCGCGTTCGGAGAGTGGGCGCCTGCCGTCTTTGGCGCATTCGCTCAGCTGACGGTTCTCGGCTTCCCTGGCTACTACCAGGCAATGTGCAAAGCGCCGTTTGATATCCTGAGCGACACGCTACGCGGAACTCGTGGCATGATGATCGACATGTACCGTCGTCCGGAGAAGGTGTTGGCGGCATGTGAACGGCTCGTGCCCATAGCGCTCGACTGGGTGTTCAAGCGAGAACGGGACCTGGGCTCACCCGTCATCATGCTGCCTCTTCACAAAGGCGCCGACGGCTTCATGAGCGACGAGCAGTTCAGGACCTTCTACTGGCCTACATTGCGCTCAGTCGTGCTGGGGCTCATTGACGAAGGGATGATCCCGATGTGCTTTGCCGAGGGTCGTTTCGGATCCCGGCTGGAAACGATCATGGACCTGCCGAAGGGCAAGACGGTGTGGGCTTTCGACCAAACGGACATGGCTCGTGCCAAGGAGACGATCGGCACTGTTGCCTGCATTCAGGGGAACGTGCCCCTGTCGCTGATCCATGCGGGAACGCCCACGGAGGTCGTCGATTACACACGTAACCTCATCGATACTGCCGGCCAGGGGGGAGGCTACATCCTGGATGTGGGAGCCAGCCCTGACGACGGCTTGGAGGAGAACCTCAGGGCGATGATCGACACGGCGAAGCATTACGGAATCTACCAGGTGACTCCGTAGTCCGAAAGGGATACGTCCATGGACAAGGCTTTCCCCCGTCTCTTCGAGCCGGGGACCATCGGAGACCTCCGGCTCAAGAACCGGATCATAAAGGCCCCGCAGCACACGGGCCTTGCCAACCCCGACGGCTCGGTCTCAGGCCGGCTGCTCCGCCACTACCGGGAACTTGCCCGCGGCGGCGCCGGTCTTGTCATCGCGGAGTACGCCTGGGTGGATGACGATGCGAGCCAGGCTTCCCCCTGCCAGCTGGGGATCGCCCGGATGGAGCACCTGCCGGGACTCTCGCTCCTTGCCCAGACTATCCAGGCTAACGGCGCCAAGGCCGGCATACAGATCTCGCACGCCGGCAGGCAGCGCTTCAACCTGGAGCAGCCGAAGGCCGCCTCCCCGGTCCCCTGGGAGGAGATCTACGCCCAAGGCTGCCCGGCGCCCCTTGAGCTCACCTTCGGGGAGATTCAAGAAATCGTGAAAGCCTTCGGTCGAGCGGCCAAGCGAGCCCAGGTGGCCGACTTCGATCTGGTCGAGCTGCACGCCTGCCATGGCTACCTCATCAGCAACTTCCTCTCCCCGCGCACCAACAAGAGAACCGACTGGTACGGCGGATCGCCCGAGAACCGCATGCGCTTCCTCCTCGAAGTGGTCGCGGAGCTCAGGCGGCAGTTAGGACCCGAGTACCCCGTGAGCGCCCGCCTTTCCGGCACCGACTATGAGCCCGACGGACATACCATCGAGGAGACCTTGGAACTCGCCAAACGCCTCGAGGCCCTGGGGGTCTCTCTCATCCACGTCTCCGGTGGCAACCACCACCAGACCATTCACGAGGTCAGCCCCATGGGCATGAGCCTCGCCCACAACACGTGGGCGGCCGAAGCTGTGAAGAAGGCGGTCGGCATCCCGGTGGTCGCCTCCGGGTCTATCAACCTGCCGGCTCTCGCCGAGAGCATCCTCACCGAGGGCAGAGCCGACTTCATAGGACTCGGGCGCCCCCTGTGGGCCGACCCCGAGTGGGCGAAGAAGGCCAAAGAGGGTAGGCCCGAGGATATCCGCCCCTGCATTCGCTGCAATGACGGCTGTCTGGCGCGCGGCGACCACCAGGCCAAGACCGTCTCCTGCAGCGTGAACGTGGCTCTCTGCCGGGAGGAGGAGTTCCGGATAACCCCGGCGGAGCATCCCCGCAAGGTCGCGGTGGTGGGCGGCGGCCCGGCGGGCCTGGAGGCCGCCCGGGTCTGTGCCCTCAAGGGCCACGCGGTCACCCTCTACGAGAAACGGGAACTGGGCGGGGCCCTCCTTGAGGCCTCACTGCCGAGTTTCAAGGCCCCTGACCTTCGGCCGCTCATCGACTACCTGGTGACCCAAGTGACGAAGCTCGCGATCCCGGTACGGCGCGAAGAGGCCACGGCCGAGACCTTGAGAGGTGAGGGATTCGACGCGGTCATCGTGGCCGCCGGGGCGACTCCGCTTGGCCTCGCGGGCGTCCCCGGCATCGAAAGTAGGAGAGTGGTCGGCGCCGCAGACGTACTTCACGGCCGGGCTAGGCTCGGGAAGCGGGTGGCCGTCATCGGCGGCGGCATCGTGGGCACCGAAGTGGGCCTTGTCTTGGCGGAAGACGACCACCCGGTCACCTTCGTCGAGATGCTCGATGAGTTCATGTGCGGCATCACTTTCGACGAGAAGCTGGTCTACGAGGAGCGCTTCAGGACGCTCGATGTGACGGTCATGACCGGTCGGCGCCTGGAAGCTGTGACCGAGGAGGGCATCACCGTCATCGACCGCTACGGAAGACGAATCGACGTTCCCGTCGACACCGTCGTCATCGCTGCCGGATTCCGGCCCAACCGAGAGCTCATCGAAGCCCTGAGAGCCGACCCCGCCCTTGCGGTGCTTGAAGCTGGGGACTGCGTGCGGCCCCGCAAGATCTTCGATGCCATCCACGAGGGACACCTAGCGGCGAGACTGGTGGAGTAGCGCCAAGCCACTCGACCAGCGCCGGTCAGCTCGACCAACGCCGGGCCCCTCGACAAATCCGACGCCAACCGGCCGCTATGGCTCGCTCTCCCGCGGCGCGCCTTCGGGCGGCCGGCCATCCGGCGCCGGCGGCTCGCCATGCGCGTCCGTCCACTTCCTCCAACTGCCGTAGACCTGCCCGGTGAACACATAGCTGAGGGGCTTGAGGCGCGAGAGCACGAATATCACCGCGATCGAGGCGGCGAGCACCACGACGTACGAAGCGATCACGACTTGGACCGAGCTGGCGGGCCACCAATGGATCCACCGCGACAGCCGGTCCACCAGCAGGTTGTGGACGAGGTAGACGCCGAACGCCAGTGGGGCCAGGTAGCCGACCACCGTCCCCGCCACTCGTCCAAGCCGCCGGCGCCTCAGCGATTCCTTGACGAGAAGGAACAGAGCGCAGGAGAGCACAACGACGAAGATGCCTGTGTAGGTCTTGAAGATCTCCACGTAGTGACCCAGGGCGTTCGTCTTCCACCAGGTGCCGAGCGTTATGCAGACAACGGCGGCGCCGGCCACGGAAGCGACCAGTCTCGTCGAAACGACCCGCTTCATCTGCATCAGGTAGTAGCCAACAATGAAGTAGCCGGCGTAGCCGGCAACAAACGTCAAGTCGTACTTCGGGTCGAGCGTCACGATGGGGCGGTAGGACGCCGGGAGAAAGAGCGCCACCGTGGGAAGGAGACAGGAGAAGAACAGCCAGATGGCGAGCAGGTAGACCACCAGATCGCGGCTCAAGGAGTCGATCAGCTTCTTGATGAAGGGCGACAGGATGTAGAGGGGGATCAGCGCGTACATGAACCACAGGTGTATGGCGGTCGGTTCCGAGGGCAGATGCTTCAGCTTGTCGACGGTCAGCGACCAGTCCGGGGCTCCGTTGGTCCTCCAGGTTATGTAGGCATAGTAGGCGACGGCGACGAGGGACCAGACCAGAAACGGGATCAGTACCCTTGGCACCCGTTTCTTCAGCGTGTAGGACACCGAGGCCGTACTCGGACTGCGGAGCAGGAGAGCGCCGGAAATCATGAAGAAGAGGGGCACGCTGGCCGTCGCGAGGGAGGTGAAGACGTTGGCGAAGTGCCACACTGCGGAGTCACGGTCGACCCTCAAAGTGCCGGCCGCTGTGTGAAGAAACACCACCGCCAGCATCGACAGCACCCTCAAGACGTCGAGGTACTGGATCCGTTCGGGTCGCGTGACTTCGTTCATGTCTGAGATTGTCCCACTCAGCCTCCCTGGCTGACGGTGACTCTAGTCCACGGTGATCTCGAGCAGCCACTTCACCCAGAGGGTGCCGGTTTGTCCCGGTAGGACCGCACGCAGCGGGAAGCCGTGCAGAACCGGCAACGGCTGACCCATCCACTCGTAGGCGAGCAGATTGCCGGGCGTGACCGCTATCTGCAGACTCAGCACGGCCGTGTGACCGTCTGCCGGGGTCATCTTGATCTCCTTGGCGCCCGGCAGCGGCTGAGCCATGTCGAGCACGGTCTTGAGCGAGGCGCCCGACCAGGTAGTGGTGTCGACGAACACGCCGGGGCAGACCAGGTCACAAGTGCCGGATTCCTTGGGCAGCCGGCGCAGGTCGTCGTAGGACAAGCTGAGCGGCTGCTTGACCTTGCCGTCCACCTTCAGCCGGTACGTGGCCAAATCGATGACCTTTGGTGTCCCGGTGACGTGCAGCCCAGTGGCCGGATCGACGTCTAGGTATCCCGGGATCTGCGCAGGCAGCGTGGGCACCACGATGGGCGGCAGTCCACTGGTGGTCGTGCCGGCGCTCCCCGCGCAACCGGGAAGCAGAAACGCGACCGATAGGATTCCCGCAACCAGCAATCTTCGGTTCATCGCTTCTCCTCTTCGAGCAGCCGAGCCAGACTCACGAGGATGCCGGCCGTAGCCCCCCAGATACGGTGTCCGGCGTAGTACAACGCGTAGAAGTGGTGCACCACCCCGTCCACCTCCATGGTCTCCCGGCGATGGTTGGCGGCGTCGAGCACAAAGTCGAGCGGCACCTCGATGATCCTCGCTACCTCGCGAGGGTCGGGTACGAACTCCACCGGAGGCTCGATCCAGCCCACGAACGGATGCACCAGGAAGCCGGTCACTGTGAAGTGTGGCGGGAGGCAGCCCAGGAGCTCGACTTTGCTGCCCGGCAGCCCGATCTCCTCGAAAGCCTCTCGAAGGGCCGCCGCGGCAGGGCCGTCGTCCATCTCTTCAATGCAGCCGCCCGGGAAGCTGATCTGCGCGGCGTGGACCCTGAGGTCGGGATTCCGCTCTGTGAGGACCACGCGCGCACCGTCGGGATGCGCAAGCAGCCCCACCAGCACAGCCGCCGGGACACCGGAAGCCCCGAGCGCCACAGCGCCGGAAGGTCCGGGGGCCGCCGGCGGACAGGTGTCCCGCAGCAGCAGGCGTAGCTCTTCCTTGCCGGTCATCCGCACCGCATCCTCCGCGCGCTCTGGTCCCCCTGCTTGACTCCGTTTCCATCATCGTACGGTGCGAACCGAGGCATTGTCCACAGCCCCTCCGCCGGTTAAGCTGTCACCCTGCACGCCGCCCGATGTCCGGGCGTCCACGAGTCGAGGTGAGGAGGTGCCACAGCGTGATCGGCAAGACGAAGACCTGAGCAAGTGGCACCGCGTGCACGGGTTGCACGCAGCCAGTGAGCGGTGACCGCCCAGTGACAGCCAACACTGTCGCCGGCGACCGAGCCGCGGCCCTCCCATCGAGCGGATAGCATTCGCCCTCCTTCGGTAAGCCGCCGCGGGCTCGGCACTCGACCGGCGCCACCATGAGAAGGAGAGAAAGTGAATCAGCCCGCGACCGACTACCGTCCCATGTGGACAGCGCTGGGACTCGACCTTGAGGGCCACGATGCCCTGCTTTCGGCGATACCCGTCCTCTATCACGACGCCTATCTGACTCAGACCAGCCGTCCCGAAGGTATGGGCTACTTCGATTTCGTCATGAGCGAGATCCANNGTCCCCGAGGAGATCATCCGAGCGCTGGGCGGACAGTGCGTGGGCCTCTGCGCGGGCGCGGAGTGGGCATACGGAGAGGTGGAGCGCATCCTGCCCCAGAACACCTGCGCTCTTATCAAGTCCTTCATGGGCTTCAAGCTGGGCAAGGTCTGTCCCTATGCCGAAGCCTGCGATCTGGTCGTGGGCGAGACCACCTGCGACGGCAAGAAGAAGGCCTACGAGCTGCTGGGCGAGTTGGCCCCGGTGCACGTCATGGAGCTTCCCCAGATGAAGCGGCCGGAGGACCGAGTGCTTTGGCGGACTGAGATCGAGCGGCTCGTCACCCGGCTGGAAGAGGTGAGCGGACGGAAGCTGACCGCCGAGAATCTCGCGAGCGCTATCAAGGAGGTCAACGACAAGCGCCGGGCCCTGCAGCGGCTGAACGCGGCTCGCAAGGCTTCACCCGTCCCCATCTCGGGCAAGGACGCTCTGCTGGCCGTCCAGGTGGCCTTCTACGACGACGTGCCTCGCTTCACCGCCATGGTGAACAAGATCGCCGATGAGCTCGAGGCCCGCGTAGCCGCGGGCGAGGGCGTGGCGCCCGCAAACGCACCACGGGTCCTCGTCACCGGCACTCCGATGTCCGTGCCCAACTGGAAAGTCTACGACGTCATCGAGAAGGCTGGCGGCGTGGTGGTCATGGAAGAGATGTGTACCGGCTCGCGCTACTATTCGAAGTTGGTGGACGAGAGCCCACGAGACACGGCCGGCATGCTCGACGCCCTCACCGACAAGTACCTCGACATCAACTGCGCCTGCTTCACCCCGAACACTGCCAGACTGGACGATGTGATCCGGCTCGCCAACGAGTACCACGCCGACGGCATAGTCCAGTGCGACCTGCAGTTCTGCACTCCCTATCAGATCGAGGCTACTTCGGTCGGTCGCGCGGCCCAGGCGGCGGGGCTACCGACTCTCCGCATCGACACCGACTACTCGGCCAACGACATCGGGCAACTCTCCACTCGGGTGGAGGCCTTCCTCGAGATGCTGGAATGAGCGGAGTCTCCGCAGGATCGACAACCCGCGGTGGCTGAGGCCCTCGCCCACGCCTTGTTCGTGGTCCCCTCGGCCCAGGCGCTGAAGGGCGAGGCAGCATTGAGAGCGGCCGGCATCCCCTGCGCGCTGATCCCGGTGCCCCGCACACTCACGTCGGAGTGCGGGGTCTGCCTGCGCGTGCCCGCGGGGCATCGGGAAGAAGCTGGAGACGCGTTGAGATCCGCCGGCATCGAGGTCACGGCGGTGCACGACGTCGAAGTAATCAATCGTGGCGAAAGAGGCGCAAGATGACCGATCAGACCTTCAGCAACCCCGCGGCGGTTCCCTCGCCGCCGCTGGGGCAGATCGTCCTTGCCGTGTCGAGCGACGGCATGGGGCGGGGCGACGACGAGCTGGGCCGCCTGCTACTGAGAAACCACCTGCACGTTCTTACCGAGGTGCACCCCAAGCCGGACGTATTGATCTTCTACAATGGCGGGGTGAAACTCGCCGCTGAGGGCTCGCCGGCGCTGGAAGACCTCAGGCTGCTCGTCGACCAAGGCGTGCAGGTGTTGCTTTGCGGCACGTGCATCGGCCATTTCGAGCTGCAGGACAAGGTGGCGGTTGGCGAGGTCTCCAACATGTACGCCATCACCGAAACCATGCTGCAAGCGGACAAGGTGGTCAACCTGTAGGAACGAGAATCGAAACGCGACTTCTGTGCCGCATCTCGCGCGACGCCCCCGACACCTGGTGTTGTGCCGGCCTCCGGTGCTATCTTGGGGCCTCCAAGCCCTTCACGCCGGCAGGAATCACCGGCAATTCCCAGTATTAACACCGGATGAAGAATCACGCATCACACTAGAAGAAGGGGCGTATTGATGAGCGCGCGTTACTTCAGTCGCAAGCCAGCCTTGTTCGTGTTGATCGCGGTCCTCGCGGTCGTCGTCTTGACCTGCGGCCTACTTGCCCTTGTGCCCGGATCACACCCGGGAAGTGCCTCGGCAGCTGCCGCGGCACCGCAGGTGGTTTCGGTCGACCCCGCCAATGACACCAAGAACTGCCCCATCGCACAGATCGTCAAAGTGACGTTCGATCAGGACATGGACGTGTCGACGGTGACCAGCAGCACCCTCTACATCAAGGTGGAGGGCGGCTTCCCACTGCCGGCGACCGTCAGCTACGACGCCGCCACGAAGACGGCCACGGTCATACCCCTCGCCAAGCTCGTCGCCGGTACCACCTACTACATCACCTTGACGCAGAACGTGAAGAGCACGGCAGGACTGAGCGTGCCCGGCGCTCCGCTCACCTGGTTTTTCCACACCGTGCCGGCCATCCCCCCACGAGTCGTTACCAAGACCCCGGTGAACGGGTCGGTCAACTGTTCGCTCAACCAGGTGATCTCCATCACCTTCGACTCGGACATGGATGCCAGCAAGTTCACCCAGTTCTCCTTCTACTTCGCCAAGCACGGAGGCGCGGTTTTGCCGGCCTCCATCACCTACAACACCGCCACGAGGACGGCTACGCTCACGCCCACCGATCCGCTCCAGGAAGCAACCACCTATGACGTGACACTCATCGGCACCGCCTCCGGCATGAACGGCATGTACGTGCTGGGAGCGCCCATCGTCTGGAGCTTTACCACGGTGCTGGCGCAGCCTCCCGCGGTAGCGAGCAAGACTCCGGCCGACGGTGCGAAGGACCAGGAGCTCGACGTGGTCGCCTTGGTCACGTTCGACCGAGCCGTGGACCCCAACACCATCACCGCCGACAGCTTCTACCTGCAGAAGGTCGGCGGGGACCGGGTAGCCACGATCATGACCCGCAACGAACTGGGCGCCTCGCTCACTCCCAAGGTGGAGCTCGAGTCGAACACCACCTACCAGGTGACGATCACCGGCGACGTGAAGAACACCAAGGGGTTCGGCTTGCTCAACGCCCCGGTCAGCTGGACTTTCACCACCAAGAAGATCACGTCGCCCTTCAGCGATGTGTCCGCCGACTACCGGTACTTCACTGCCATCTACAACCTAGCGCATCGCGGCGTCATCGGCGGCTTCAGCAACGGCACGTTCCTCCCGTCTAGCCCGGTCTATCGCCAGCAATTCACCAAGCTGCTGGTGAAAGCTGCGGGTTTCACGGTCACCGGCGCCGAAGTCTGCCCCTTCACCGACGTCTCCAAGCAGCCCACCGGCAGCGATCCCTTCTACCCGGCGAAATACGTGGCTGTATGCGCATCCCGGAACATCGTGCAGGGTGAGACGGCCACCCATTTCGACCCCTTCGCGAACGTCACCCGCTTCCAGGCAGCAACCATGATCGTGAGGACCATCGACAGCATGGACAGAGGCCTGCTGAAGACCCCCACTACCTCGTACCAGTCCACCTGGAATCCTGCCTTGAGCTCTGCCCACGGGCAGAACGCCCGTTTGGCGGAGTTCAACGGGTTGCTGGTTGGGCTGCCCCTGTCCGAACTCGACCCGCTCCTCCCCATGACCCGGGGCGAGATAGCCCAACTCGAGTGGAACCTCGTGCAGTTCTTGGCCAAGTAGAGACAATCCCCGTGGGGGCCGGCCCGGGCCACCGGCCGGCCCCCACGGTCGCTTCGTTCGCCGCGCAGACAGAGCCCCCCGCCAGAGCCGCTACAGTCGACGATTGACACTCGCGGCCGTCCGACTATGCTGTAGCCCATGGGCAGCCCAGCAGTGAGGAGTGTCTTTGCGAGTCCAGCGAGGTGGGAACGACCCCCGGTGGCCTCGGTCACAGCCGGCGCCCTCGCTCTCCTTGTCTCCCTGGTCCTGCTGCTTGTCTTCGCGAGCACCGCCCATGCATCGGACTGGACCGACGTGCCTTTCCCTGCCGGCGAGACGGCAAGGGACGTCGTCCAGGACTCCGCCGGCAACCTCTGGGCAACTACTCTCGAGCAGTCGGGCACGTTCGGCCACATCGAGCTGCTCCGAAAAGGCGCCTCCGAGTGGGAAGACGCCTGCTCGGGGCTCAGCTGGGACGAGTTCCAGTGGGATCACGGCCTTGTAGCCGTTGGAGACAAGCTCTTTCTGGTTGTCACTGACGGTGGGTGCTATACACGCTCCGCTGGCGACTCGAGTTGGCATCGCGTGGACACCTCTCAGCCCTTCTACGATGAGCTGGCGGATTGGAACGGCTACCTCTGGGGCGGCAGTGGCTACCTGGGGGTCGGTCGGCTCGACCCCGGCACTGGAGAGGCCACCGCAGTTAACGATGGTCTCCCTCTGGTCGGTGACAATCTCGACAAGAGCAAGGACTTCTGGCGGCCTCGGGGCAACAGCAAGTACCTGTACGTGGGATTCACCGTGGAGAGCGCCACGGCTGCCGATCCGAGCTTCGGGGGTGTCGGTGTCTACCGGCTGGCCCGGGGCAGCGGCACCTGGGAGGATACCGGGCTCAAGGTCATGCCTCTGGGAACCGACTTCGACCCTAGCCGGGCGACGAGCACCACCGACTGGGGCGTCTGGGGCGTGAGCGCAGTCGACGGCTACGTGCTGGCGGAGGTTTCGGCTCCCAGCGAGGCGCTCACCAGCAGGCTCTTCCTTTTCGACGAGACGGCAAGCACCTGGAGCAGCGTCACCCTGCCGTCGGAGAAGCCTGCCTGGTACACCCTGGAGTCGGAAGCCAGCTGCATCGCCTGGAACGGCAAGTTCTACTTCCCCGCCGGAGTCGCCAAGGATGGGGTTTCGTTCGACATCTTCGACCCGACATCCAAGACCTGGAGCACCGGCGTCACCGTATCCGGCACCCGGTGGGCGCCTCTCGGCAGCACGGCCCAACTGCTCGGTAGCGAGCTCCTGGTGGGGGGTTCGGGAAGCGGAAGTTCAGGAGGCGGCCAGACCACGCAGACCTCCAAACCCAACTTCGTCGAGTCCGTTCCCCTGCCCACCCAGATCTCCACGGACCCAGGGGTCATCGGAACCAATTTCGGGCTGGCGTTGCTCTTCGCGGTGATCTTCGGCTTCACATCGACGCTGTTCAACAACACGCTCAAAGCGAATGGTGATCGGATAACGCGGGCGCTGGCGCCTGTGAGTCGCGCGCTTCGACGTGGAGAGGACAGCGGGCGTCCACTGTTTCGCCGGCTGGGAAATGCGATGGTCGCTTTTGCGCTTCGCTCGTCCGCCCTTCGACGGGTAGCACCGCGAACGCCCCACATCAGCAGGCGGTGGCTGGAACGCCTGGTGATCGTGGTCCTCGCCGCTCTCATCTACGCGTTCCTCGATCCCACGTTCGGCTTCTCGCACCACGGTGTGGGCATCTACTTCGCGCTGCTCATCACCGTGGCTGCCGTGACGATGGCCTGGGAAGGCATTCAGGCTTTCGTGAGCGCTCGCGGCTACCGTATCGCGGCCGCGGTCAAGCTGTTCCCGGCCGCCATCGCCATCGCTGTGCTCTGCGTACTTCTCTCGCGGCTGTCGGGCTTCACGCCTGGCTATCTGTACGGGTTCGTGGGAGGCCTGGCCTTCCTTGGAGGCCATCCTGAAGAGCGCAAGAGAGGCCGCCTGGTGCTGGTGGGGGCCGTCTGTCTGCTCGCCGTCAGCCTGGCGGCATGGTTCCTGGCCATGCCACTCTCGAAGGTAGCGGAGGGCGGGTCATGGTGGGCAACCTTCCTGCAAAGCATATGTGCGGGGATCTTCGTGGCCGGTCTGGAGGGGCTGCTCTTCGGGCTGGTGCCGCTCAGTTTCATGGAGGGTGGCTCGCTCTTCCGCTGGAGCAAGGTGCTCTGGTCGGCGATGTTCGGAGTAGCGCTGTTCCTCTTCTGGCATGTCCTTCTCAACAAGAACAGCAAGTACGGCGCCGCCTTCGAGAATACGAATACTCAGGTGGTGTTGGCATTGCTCGGCTTCTGGACTGTGATCACCGTGGGAACGTATCTGCTGTTTCGACGTTCTCGACCGCGGGCGCCGGCTGCGCAGGCGCCCTTCCAGCAACCGCCGCCTGAGTGGGACCAGCGACAGACGTGGGGCCAGCGACCGCAGTATCCAGCCGCCGGGGCACCCCAGCAATGGGCTCCTCCGCCACCTTCCTGGCCGCCGCCGCCTCGTTGACGAGCCTCCGACCTCGCCTGTACTCTGAGGTGCGTCGGAACCACGAGTTCAGGAGTGCTTGATGCCCCAGACCCTTACCTTGGCTGAATTGGCCCGCTTCGACGGCAAGGACGGGAGGCCCGCGTACGTCGCGGTGGACGGGGTGGTATATGACCTCTCGGCCAGCGGGTCATGGTCGAACGGCGAACATGCGCTGTGCGACCTGGGCGCCAGGGCCGGACGAGACCTGTCCGACGAGATCAAGTTCGCCCCCAGCTTCATGCGCTCGATGCTGGCGGCAATGCCCACTATAGGTACGATCGCCCCTGCTACCCAGCGGGGAAGGCGCGTCGTCCAGGCAGGGCTCGTCGCGTTGCTCGCAGTTCTCCTTGCTGTGCCGTTCGTGGCAGTAGGCCGCGTGGGATTCAGAGCCAACCCCGCCTCCTGGACGGTGCTCCAGTTGGCCGCCCTGGAGGCCTTCACCTTGCTCTTCGTAGACATCATGGTCGGCGCCTTCCGTCCGCTACTCACGCGCATCTTCCGGACGCGCCTGCTGCATCGCGCCCATCAGTCCATCGCAATACTCGCGTTTGCACTCGCCATCTCCCATGGGACAATCAGGCTCGTGCTCGGTATTTCCGGGTATCCCCGAGCGCCGGTGTGGGTGGGCCCGTCGGTGCTCACACTGCTGGCCGTGGTCATCGCCGTCGCGTTCAGCCGTAGGGGGTTGAACCGCGTCTGGCGGTGGGTCCATCGCATTAACTACCTGCTTTTCGCCGCCATCCTGGTCCACGCCTCGTCGTTGGGATCCAACGTCCGCACGCAGTCGTTCCTGAAGATCATCTTCCTTGTCTACGCGGCCGCCGTGGTGGCCGGCTTGGCGTACAGGATCTACCTCCTACTCAAGCGGGGACGGACTGTCCCCGCGCAGGCGTGAGCGTTCCGCCTACGGTCAGCCGGTAGGTCTTGCTGCCGAGTCTGCGCCCGCGGGCCGCGGCTGGCCTTCCGCGCCGGCTCCTGTGGCACAATGGGGCACAGTCGCATAGTGGATGCCACCTGGAGGTCAGTTGAACAAGAAGCGCGCCTTGAACCAATCTCACCCGTCCACGGACATGTACGGCGTCGGCGTTAAGACCGCCGCGGTGCACGCCGGCACTCCTCCTAACGCCGTGACGGGAGCAGCCGCCCCCGATATCGTGATGTCGACCACGTTCGTCATCGATCCCAGTATCGCGTTCTCCGCGGATGAGATGACCGACGAGACACCCTTTGTGTACACGCGCTGGGGAAACCCGACCATCGCTCAGCTCGAACGTAGGCTGGCGGTGCTGGAGACCACCGAGGACTGCGTTGCCTTTGGAAGCGGGGTGGCGGCGATTGCGGCATTGTTCCTTCACGCGCTCAGGGCCGGTGACCACCTGCTGATGAGCGATGTCACCTACGCGGCAGCCTCCGAGTTC
>PMIZ01000088.1 GCA_003157225.1 Actinomycetota bacterium
GCTCGGTATCTCCCACTGGTTGCCTTTGTTGTAGAGCACACCGGGATCCGTCACATGATAGGTGGCGAACATCTGGGCCTGGATCGTGAAGTAGTCCTCCGGGGTACGCACGTGCTGGGCGAGGCTGGTCGGCATATCGGCCGCCGGCTTGAACATACCGGGGAAGATCTTCTCGTAGGTCTGGATTATCGGGTCGGTGGAGTCGAAGACGTAGAAGCTCATGGCGCCGTTATAGGCGTCCACCACCACCTTGACCGAGTTACGGATGTAGTTAACCGTGCCGTTTGGTTGCGAATAGGGGTAGCGGTTGGTTGTCGTGTAAGCGTCGGCGATCCAGTAGAGCTTGCCGTCGGCGACCACCATGTAGGGGTTCTGGTCGAAGGTTAGAAACGGCGCGGCTGCGCTCAGGCGCGCCTTGATGTTGTCGTTGAGGATAACGCGGCTTTCCCCGGTGATCGCGGAAGAGGTGAAGAACTTGATATCGCCGAAGCGCAGCGTGAGAGCGAGCCGGTTTAGGAAAGAACCCGCGGGTATGCCGCCACTTCCCGTGTAGGTGCTGTAGACGTCGCCACTCGGGCCCGGGTAGTCGAACTCCTGGTCCTTGGTCTTGACAAGCACGTAGTTGGTGCCGGTCAGGCCATAGTAGATGCGGGGCTGAGTGATGGCCAGAGCGGGCGTCGAGGACACCACGGGGACGTTCTGGACAAGAAAGTCGGGCGAGCCGCCGGAGGCCACTTGGTTTACCGCCGAGACGGTGACTCCGTAGCCATGGGTGTAGGTGATGTGCTGATTAACCCAAGTCTGGGCCTGGGCCGGCAGGCCGGCGATGTTCAGTTCCCGCGGGGCAAGCATGGTCTGGGTATAGACGTTGTTCACAAGGTAACGATCGACACTCACGCTTTTAAACGAATAATACGGCCGGAGTTCCTGGAGCTGGCTGTCGCTCGGCAAGAGCACCTCCGGATCCCAGAGCCGGACGTTGCTTATGGTGACGTCGTTCGCCTGGAGTTGCGCGGCCGAGAGATCACCCTGCAGAGAGTAGGGAGTCTCACTGATCGCGGTCAAGTCGTAGGCCGAGCGGGTGGCGGCGATGTTGTCGGCGATATAGGGGGTTTCCTTAGTCAGCTGGTTGGGGTTCACATCCAGCCCCTGCCAGACCGCGGGCACGATGGCCAACAGGACGATGAGGGCGACGATCCAGNNAGCCAGCCCCATGAGCACCCGTATGAGCGGCAGGCGCACATGGACGTCCGTGAAGCCAGCCCCGAAGACCACACCCGAGGTCGAATAGAGCAGGCCCCAGGCCTTAAGGAGATACCCCGCACCGGCCACCATAAATAGGGCGCCGAGTAGCGCGGAGACATGAGCTACGGTACCGCTCTCGATACGCACGCCGGCCATTTGCAAGGCGTCGCGAGCCGTCTGGGCCCCCGGGCGGGGCGACCGTCTCGCGGGCTCGCTCGGTGGACGTTCCTGCACGTGCACGCCTCCCAAAAGGACATGCGCGATAACCGTCACGACCAGGGCGGCGATCAGGGCGCCAAACAGGAACGTATAGACATACTGCCAGGCCGGCAAGGCAAAGACATAGAACGATAGATCGTGATGGAAGACCGGATCCTTGACGCCAAAGGGGACGGCGTTGAGTGCCCGGGCGAAGGTGAGCCACATACGAGAGGCGTAGAAGCCTACGATCACGGCGATGACGATCGAGAGCGCCAGCCCGGCGCGACGAACCCACCGACCAGCCATCTCACGCACCGGCTCGATGATGTCAGCGCCCTCCACCGGACGGTACTTCGGAGCCAAGCGGCTAGTAATCTCGATGTTGCCGTAGAGGATGGCAAAAAAGACGACGGCGAAGATCGGCCCAACGACGGCACTGGTGGCAATGCGCCGCCAGAAGACCGTGCGCAGAGCGACTTCGCCGAACCAGAGCCAATCGACGTAGTAGCGCAGGAAGATAACAAGGGCAACGACAAGGACGACCAGCACCGCCAGCCCGAGTACGATGAGCCGACCCCGATGCGTGAGATCGGGTCTACCCGGACGTGGCTTTCGAAGAGGCGTCACATCGTCCATGGCAGGCCAGTATACAGTCGCCAGGCAGGATCGAGACCTCGGCGGGCGATCACCGGTTAGTGGATCAAGTGCTCGTGGTAATGACCAGCACCTACCTGCGCCGATTAGAAGGCCAGGAGGACCATGATTGGGGGAGGGCGGCGGAGGCGCTCGGGCTCTAGCGCGTGGGCGAGAGCAGTCGGTACCATTTCCCGCTTGGTTCTTGCGGCCGCAGCCCCTCAAACGGTGGTCAGGCACGGGCGACCACTTGGATCAGGATGAAGAGGACAATCAAGCCAACAATGTAACTCAGGTCGATCCCCACGGAGCCCACCCGTCCTACGGGAATAAGCCGGCGGAACAATCGTAAATATGGTTCGGTGAGCCGGACGAGGACCTGATAAAGACGAGAGGCGGGGCCACCGGGACGGAGTCGAAACCAGGTCAGTAAGGCCCGCGCGACGATCAGCCAGCCGTAGATCATGAGGGCCAGGTAGACGACGTAAAGAACGGTGTTCAATCGGAACTCCTCGGAAGAGTCATAGGGGATGCAGCGTGACTAAAACTGAACCGCTCCAATTCAGGATGCCGGATACGATTCGTGACTTGACTTCAGGTCATCTCCGGAGCCACCGGGTTCTTCACAGCCTTGCGATAGTCTACCCTCTAGTTCAGAGGCCGGGCACCAGTCGGTCGAGGTCGGGGCCTACTAAGCCGGGGGTGCCGCAGACGCTGGACGCCCACCCGCCCAACACAGTAAACTGGCCGGGTCCTCGCTCACAGACCGCTGCGTCGGACGTAGAGCCGATGCCGGGATGGAGTCACATGCCGGGTAGCGCCCTTACCGAGGCAGCCGAGGTTCTATCAACATTTCATCAACGCACCAAGCGACACGGTACGTCACAGCCAATCATGTTGGTTCGGTCGAAACGCCAGTTTTGCAGCGCATTCGTCACTGGTCGGCACGCGCCGTCACCGGCCGTCAGGGCCGCAACAGCACTACGAAACCAAAGGTCGCGCGTTCGAGTCGCGCCAGGCGCACCTCAGAAAGTAGCATGCAGACCGCCCCTGGACACGGGCGACCCACCAGTGCGAACCGCGCCTCCCAGCGTGTTAGACACCCAGTAAGAGCTCCCCGCTAAGCGTCGCGCAGTACAGAGGGCGTCCACCTTTAGTGCTGGATCGTTTGCAGCGGCTGGGGATAGGGAGAGCCCTGCTTGGTGGCTGAGAGCAAGATCGGCGCACGTGGCTGCTGAGTGAAGTCAAAGGCCTCAAGCATGTCGCCGGCGTTGGCATCGCGAGCGGTGAGGGACTTGACTCCAAACCTCTCCTCCACGATCTTGAGCCAGGATTCGAAGGACAACTGGGTGTGGTCGATGTAGCCCTGCTTGGCATACGGGCTGATGATGAGTCCGGGCACTCGGATGCCGAGCCCATACTGGTCCACGCTCGGGGGCACGACATGGTCATAGAAGCCGCCCCAGTCA
>PMIZ01000383.1 GCA_003157225.1 Actinomycetota bacterium
GACCGAGTCGACCGAGCCGCCGACGGCAAGAGCGGGCGCCGCCGTCGCGCCACCCGCCGTACGGCCCGTCGGTCGCCGTCCGCGAGCGCGGCGCAGACGGGCGCCACCCCTGGATCCTGGGTGGATGCGGTCTGCCGGCTGTCTAGTCTGCCGGCAGCGCCACGCCGTCGGTCGCGAGCGGCGCGTCGGCCTCGCGCACGCCGCTGAGCGCCAACGCGATCGGGTCGGGATCTTCGACCATGTACGACTCGTCGGCGGACTCAGTGCCGATCATGGCCTGCAGACGTTCGGCGACTGCCCGCAGCCGGGCGAGCTCCTCGGCAATCTCACGCGCGGCCGCGGCATTGTGGACACTGGCCTGGTTGATCGACTCCATCGACTGGCTGATTTGGTCCATGCCGACGAGCTGCTGCTGGCTGGACGCGGCGATCTGGGCGGCCCCCTGCGCCGCCTCCGCGACCGTCTGCGCGAGACTTTCAATCGAATCCTTGGCTTCCGCCGCCTGCGCGATGCCCTGCTCCACGGCCTTGCTGCCCTGCTCGGTGGCCATCACGGCTGCGCTGGTTGCCCTCTGGATTTCAGAGAGGATCGAGCGGACCTGCGCCGTTGCCCGCTTGGACTGTTCCGCCAGGCTCTTTATCTCCTGGGCCACCACGCCAAAGCCCCGGCCGTTCTCCCCGGCCTTCGCCGCCTCGATGGCTGCGTTCACCGCGAGCAGGTTCGACTGGTCGGCAAGATCGCTCACCGTTGTGGTGATCTCCCCGATGGACGTGCCCTGCTCGCTCAAGCGCACGATGCTCTCTCCAATTGCCTCCATCTGCTCGCGGATCCGCCCCATCACCTGCGTGGTCTCCTGCACGGAGACTCTTCCTGCCTGGGCGATTACTTCCGTCTTGCGCGCCCGGTCGGCCATTTGTTTTGCTTTCTCATTCGACAAATGCGCGGTCTGCTTCACCTCTTCTATCGTCGTGGTGGTCTGGCTCACCGCGGTTGCCGTCTCGCTCGAGTTGGTCGCAAACTGGCTTGCCGAGGTGAAGATTTCACTCGACGCGTCGGCGAGCACGCTTGCACCTTCCTTGATCTCGCCCGTCTGGCTCCGGAGGTTCGCCAGCATGTTCTCAAGCGATGCGCCAAGACTGTCCTGTTCGGAGCGCTTCACCGATTGCACGGTAAGATCTCCCGATGCGATCCGCTCGGCAAAGGAGGATATCCGTTGCAGGTTCTCCCGCATGTTTTCAAGGGATATCCCGAGTCGGTCTTCTTCTGAGCGCCTCACCGCCTGCACCGTGAGGTCTCCGGCGGCAATCCGCTCGGCAAGAGACGCAATTCCTTCCAGCGCCTGCTGCATCTCGATAAATGACCGCGCGAGCTTGGCCAGCTCATCGCGACCGTGAATCGTGATGACGATGCCGAGGTTCCCGCGGGCAATTTCCGCCGCCGCCTTCTGGAGAGCCGCGACCGGCCGGGTGATGGAACGCGAAATGAAAAACGCGGCGACGAGGCCCAACAGGACCAGGATCCCCGACGCGATGATGATATTATTCCGCAGCGTGTAGCTGGGGGCAAGAACTTCACTCACGTCATTGCCCACGACAAGCGTCCAGGGCATGCCCGCAAATCCGAGGTAGGGCTGGGAGCGCGCGTAGGAAAAGAGGGTCGTCCTGCCCGCATCAGCAGCGACGAACGAGCCGCTGTCTCCCTTGATGCCTTGAAAGAACGACTTTGTCGACACATCTTCCATGAACCGATACGCCCTGGTGCCATAGATGAGCTTCCCATCCGTGGTAAGGAGCCTGACTTGCGTGCTGTCATATTTCTTGTAGGTGATGACCGCATTGCGGATGATGGAATCGGCGGAAATCTTGACCATGAGCGCGCCGACAAAGTTTCCCTGCGCGTCGTTGACCGGCAACGCGAGCGGAATCACCGATTGCCCGCTCGCTTCATCCTGCTCGACCTCCCCGAGGCTGGATCCCGACCCTTTCATCTTGAGCCATAGTGCGTCTCCATCAAATCGATAGTGCGGTGAGACCCCGACAGCGGCAACCGTCGCGCCGTACTTGTTCGTGACGACGAACTGGGTGACGACCTGGGCGCCCAGTTTCTTCTCAAAATGGGTGAGAAACTGACTTTGGAGCTCCTGTGAAAGATCGCTCCCGATCAACGCTTGAACGACGGGAGACGGCTCACCCTTCGCCGCCGCCGTCCATGCCTGTTCCATCCGATCCATGTAGATAGAAGGGGAGCCCATTGCGTCGAACTCCCTGTTCGACGCCTCCACCCGCGTCCGCACGGCTTGTGTTGCGGCGCGCTGCTCCAGCCTATCGATCCAGTCATAAATCGCGAGATTCATGTTCACGAGCATCTCATTGGCCACGAACACAGAGTTCTGGCCGATGGAATCCTGAAGCGATTTCTGGCTCGCGAATGATGAATAGAATGCGACGGCGACAATCATCAGGAGAAGGATGAGAAAGCCGCCGATGAGCTTCATGCCGAGTGTTTTCATGCTGCGAACTCCTCCGCTACCGGTAGGTAAGCACTCCGTTCAGTATCTGTGTCGGATACATCGGGAAGGTCAGATCGTGCTCACCCGACCTGAGTCTCACGTGTCCGAACACGCCCGAATACTCAAAACCGGCCATCATGACGTCCCTGACGCCCTGGCGTGAGATGGCCCGGTCTTCACCTGAACGAGAGGGTATTGTTCAGAATTTGCGCCGGGTACATCGGAAACCCCATTTCATGTTCCCCCGGCTTGACCAGAACAGGCCCGAAAACGCCCGAGTATTGAAAACCGGCCGCCAGGGCATCATGCACGCCTTCGCGCGTCAGCGGCCGGTCCTCAAGCAGCCCTGAGATGAGCTTGATGAAATCGTAGCCGTTCGCCGCGTAGACGGTGATGGGCGTTTTGTACCGCGCAACGAATCTGTCCGAGGCTTCACGGGCGTACAGGTAGCCGGGATTGTAGATGATCGGTGCCGAGACATACACTTCCTGCATCTCGGGCAAAAGGAAATAAGCGGGCACGGCCCCCGAC
>PMIZ01000182.1 GCA_003157225.1 Actinomycetota bacterium
CCGGTGATAGGTCTCCTGGAAGATCTGGTAGGTACCGATGCCCACCGCCTTCATCAGCCGATAGCCCTCGACGTCGAGTGGCGCGCAGTTGACGTTGACCCGGCGGATCTCGCCGTTGCCCGCCTTGGTGGCGTAGATCGTCTCGACGGCGTGGGCGATCACCTCGGCCGAGTAGTCGGGGTGCTCGCCGTAGTCGATCACGAGGCGCTTGTGGCCGGCGCCCACCAGGGCGTGCACCTCGGCACGCAGCTCGTCGTCGGTGAGGGTACGGCGGACCACCTGGTCGTTCCCCTGGCGGAAGCCACAGTACTTGCACGAGTTGACGCACTTGTTGCCGATGTAGAGCGGGGCAAAGAGGACGATGCGATTGCCGTACACGTGCTTCTTGAGCTCACGCGCAGCAGCGAACATCTCTTCCTGCAGATCGGGGTCGGTCACTGAGAGAAGAGCGGCCATCTCCTTGAGAGAGAGACGCTTGAGGGCCATGGACTTGGCGATGATGGGTCTGACCTCGTCGGCCAAGGCGGCCGGCCGATCCAGCAGCTCCTCTATCCGGACGGCGGGGATGAAGTCGGTCAGGCCGTCACTGACTGGATGCGGCATCATGGGTGGCTCCTTGGGTTGGGGTCTTCGACAGGAGAGACCTCACCTGAACGCCCGGGAGCTTGCCCAGTTTGCCTGTGAGCGCGCTAACGCGCTCCATAGAGGTGTCGGTGACGAGGGTGATGATGTTCACGCCTCGTTCGCGGTACGGCAGCCCGAATCGTCCGACTATCTCGTCGCCGAACTGCGTGAGCAGTTCATTGAGCTCGTCGACGGGGGCAACGTGCCGTTCTACGATGATGGAGACAGTACCGAGCCTCTTTTCCACCGGACAACTCCCGTGAAGCAGATGTGGTCTTGACGANNAGGCCAGAGAGGAGCCACCCGCATGCCCGTCAACCTCTCTATCAAGAACGTGCCCAACGAGGTCGCGGAGGGACTTCGCAACCGCGCGGCACTGAACCAACGCTCGCTCCAGCAGGAACTACTGGAGATCCTGAAGCAGGCGGCCAAAGGACAGGCGCCGGTCTCCATCGACGTGCTGCTCGAGCGTGCCCAGCGGAAGAAGCCGGCACTGGACGAGGCGGCCTCCAAGGTGCTCGCGGCCCATGACGCGGAGCAGGAGCAGATCGCGCGGCGCTTTGAGGACCTGCTGGGCCGGCCCGACGACGGTCAGCGAGACGAGCACCGGTAGGCCGGTTGTTGAGCCTCCCTGGCCGAAGCTCATTGACCAGGTTCTTGCACTATACTGAGGGACGGGACCTGTCAAGATCGCGTCTGGGGGACGGGTACCGTGGCAAGCAGACAGAGGGGCAGGGGCGACGCCGCAGTCGCGTCGGATGACCTTGGCGCCGTCGCACCGCCAACGGACGCCGAAGCGTCCCCTCGGCCCCAAGATACGATCGAGAGCGCTACTTCCAACTTTCCCATCGTCGGGCTAGGGGCTTCGGCCGGAGGTTTGGCGGCGTTCGAAGCCTTCTTCTCAGGCATGCCTGACGTCGACGACCCGGGCATGGCGTTTGTGCTGGTGCAGCACCTNNTCTTCGAGGTCGAGGACGGGATGGTGGTGCAGCCCAACTGCGCCTACATCATCCCTCCCGGCCGCGACATGGCCCTGCTGAATGGCGCGCTTCAGTTGCTTGAGCCCTCCGCTCCTCGCGGGCTGCGCCTGCCGATCGACTTCTTCTTTCGCTCTCTGGCCCTGGACCAGCGCGAGAGGGCCATCGCCATCGTCCTTTCGGGCACCGGAAGCGACGGCACGCAGGGGATACGAGCCGTCAAGGGCGAGGGCGGAATGGTGATGGTGCAGAGGCCCGAAACCACGGAGTACGACGGCATGCCGCGCAGCGCCATCGCAACGGGTCTCGCTGACTACGAGTTGTCGCCGGCCGAGATGCCTGCCCAACTGGTCGCCTACGTCGCCCGGGCCCTGGGCAGATCTCCCTGGACTGCCGAAGGTTCTTCCTCCGAGCCGGAGAACGCGCTCAAGAAGACGTTGATCTTGCTGCGGGCGCACACCGGCCACGATTTCTCCCAGTACAAACCCAGCACCGTCCGACGCCGCATCGAGCGACGCCTGGCCGTCAACCAGATAGAGACCGTGGACGGGTATGTCAAGTACCTGCAACAGGCGCCGTCGGAGTTGGACTCCCTATTCCGCGACCTGTTGATCGGCGTGACCAGCTTCTTCCGCGATCCGGAGGCCTTTCAGGTGCTCGAGGAACTCGTGGTCCCCCAGGTCAGCGCGGCCAGACCATCGGACGCGACCATCCGCGTCTGGGTGCCGGGCTGCTCCACCGGGGAGGAGGCCTACTCCATCGCCATCCTTTTCGCCGAACGCCAGGAGGTCTTGAAGCAGGGCCAAAGGGTCCAAGTGTTCGCGACCGACATAGACGGCCAAGCCATTGCGTTGGCCCGTATCGGCCTCTACCCGGCCAGCATCGCACCCGACGTCCCCTCCGAGCGATTGGCGCGCTTTTTCGCGGCCGAGCCTGGCGGCGCTGCCTACCGCATCCAAAAACGCATACGTGACATGCTGGTGTTCTCCGAACAGGACCTGATCAAGGATCCGCCCTTCTCCAAGTTGGATCTCATCAGTTGCCGCAACCTTCTCATCTACATGAGCGGCAGCCTGCAGAAGAAGGTCATTCCGCTATTCCAGTACGCCCTCAACCCGGGTGGCTTTCTCTTCCTGGGCACCTCGNNCCAACCGCTCGCAGCTCCCGGCTCTGCGCCGCGCGGCGCCGGAAATCCCGGCCACGGAGACCGTGGGCCGGCGGCGGACCGGTCCGGCGCAAGCGGTGGCGGCTTCACCGCTTCGCCAACTGACCGAGCGGGCGCTGTTGCAGCACGTCGCCGCCGCGGCAGTGCTGGTGAGAGACCGGGGAGACATCCTCTACCTCCACGGACGCACCGGCCTGTACCTTGAGCCGGCCCCAGGCGAGGCCGGCGTCAACAACATACTCAAGATGGCCAGGGAGGGCTTGAAACGCGACCTGGCCGGCGCGTTGCGCGAAGCGGCGGACACCGGGAAGGTCATTCACCGTCCGGGTCTGCGTATCAGCACCAACGACCACTTCGTGACGGCCAACCT
>PMIZ01000103.1 GCA_003157225.1 Actinomycetota bacterium
GGTCGAGATGGCGACCTACTTTGCCTATGGCGTGATTGAGACCTACCTGCCCATCCTCCTGTCCGGGCTCAGCGTGCCCGCGTACCAGATCGGGCTGCTCTTCTCCCTGCAGATACTCTCCATCGCCCTCACGAAGCCCCTGTTCGGGAAGCTCGCCGACAGGGTGGACCGCCGTATCCAGATCGCTGCGGGCATCGTGGTGACCGGCGCCGCCGTCGCCGTGATACCGCTTTCCACCAGCATCGTGGTGATTGCGGCGCTCGCGGTGCTCTTCGGCCTGGGCGTGTCCATTTCCACGGTCGCCACGAGCACGTACGTTGCGGAGGTGGCCCGGGAGGAGAAGCTCGGCGCCTCGCTCGGGGCACTGAGCTCCATCATGGACGTCGGGCATTCCTCGGGGCCTCTCGTGGCCGGCGCGATCATCACCGCCACGACGGCTGCCGGTGGATTTCTCGCGGCAGCAGGAGTTTGTGTCATCGTGACACTGGTCTTCCTGACCATGGTATTCTGGAGGCGCTGAGCGCCCGGGCCCGCGGCACCTCTCAGTCGATGGTGCCCACGAAGTTTCAGAATCTCAGTATCTTTGGCAGCAATGCTGCGCCAGCGCGTCCAACTCGCCTGTCTCCACGTTGCGGTCACCATGACCGCCGTGCCGATCCAGAGCGCGCTCGCCCGTGTCATGATCCGGGAGCTCGCCCTTCCCGCCACGCTCGTCGCGGTGCTCGCCGCCTTTCCCTATATCTTCTCCCCCCTCCAGGTGGCCATCGGCGCCTTCACCGACCGCCACCCCGTGGCGGGACGCCGCCGCTCGCCTGCCATCCTGCTGGGGCTGCTTCTCTGTGCGGCGGGGCTGGCTTTCTCGCCGGCAGCCGCATACGCTCTCCCCGGCGGCCGGATCGCGGGGCTGGCATTGAGCCTTCTCTCGTTCGGTGCGTGGGGCATCGGCTTCAATCTCGCCTCTGTATCGTACTTCTCACTGGCCTCCGAGCTTTCCGGTGAGAAGGGAAGATCGCGGACGATCGCCGTGATGTTCTTCCTCATGATCGTCGGCATCATCGTCAAATCGATCGTGCTCTCCCGCATGCTCGACCCGTATTCGCCGGCGGTGCTCGCTCGGGCGTTCCTCTGGATCGCGGGCGCCGCCCTGGCACTCGGGCTTGTCGGACTGATCGGGCTGGAAGGGAGGGGCGCGGCAGGGCAGGCGACGGAGACGCGCATCACCTGGCGCGAGCGCTTCGCGGTACTGGGCGGGAATCGATACTCACGTCTTTTCTTCATCTATCTTCTCTTCCTGCTCGTCGCGATCCTGGGGCAGGATGTTCTTCTTGCACCGTTCGGCGGTGTCGGCCTTGGCATGTCACTGAAGGAATCAACGGGCATCACCTCGGTCTGGGGCACGTTCACGCTGATCGGCCTGGTGATCGCGGGTCTCCTGGAGGGCATTCTGCCCAAGCGGCTNNCGGCGATAAGCTCCTGCGGCGTCGCGGGCTCCTACCTCGCGCTGCTCGCGGCCGGGCTTCTTGCCGACCGGGGCGTTTTCTATGTCGGGGTGTCCGTGCTCGGTCTTGCCACGGGCACCGCCACGGTCGCCAACCTGTCGCTGATGCTCGACATGACGGTAGTCGGCAAGGTGGGGCTTTTCATGGGAGCATGGGGCATGGCGGATGCACTGGCGCGCCTGGCAGGTAACCTGCTTTCCGGAGCGGTACGAGACCTCGTGTCGCAGATGTCCGGGAATCCCGCTCTTGGATTTGTCTGTGTCTTTGCGCTCCTTGCGGCGATGACGGGGGTCTTTCTGTTGCTGCTCGGGAGAATCGATGTGGAAGCTTTCACCCGCAGGGCAGCGGCTGTTCCGCAGGGATGAGAAGGGGGATCGGCGATGCCGGAGGAAAAGCGGAAGTTCACCGAAAAGGAGCTTGCAGAGTTCAACGGCCAGGACGGGAAGCCGATCTACATCGCCTGCAATGGCAGGGTGATCGACGTGAGCACGAGCAGGATGTGGAAGGGCGGACAGCACATGAAGCGCCACGCCGCTGGCCAGGATCTCACGGCGGAAATTGCCGCGGCGCCGCACGACATCGAGGTGCTGGATCGTTTTCCACAAGTAGGCATCCTCGTGGCGGACGAGCCCGCGCCGGCCGCAGGCGCCCCGGCCGTCGCGCAGGAGTCGCCTCTTCGCCGCGGCGTCGAGGCATTCCTTGATCGGCATCCTTTTTTTCAGAGACACCCTCACCCGATGACGGTGCATTTCCCAATAGTCTTCTTCATCTTTGCGCCGCTTTTCACGCTCCTTTTCGTTGCGACCGGTCTTGAAGGGTTCGACCTCACCGCCCCCAACTGCCTGATCGCGGGCCTGTTGTTCTCACTCATTGTCATTCCCACAGGGCTCTTCACGTGGTGGGTGAACTACGAGGCGCGGCCCATGAGGCCGGTCACGATCAAGATCGTGCTCTCCCTGGCGATGTTCGTCGTGGGGCTTGCTGCCCTCATCTGGCGCCTGGACGACCTGGAGGTGCTCAAGCACATCGAGGGGTGGAACATCCTCTACCTGGTGCTCGTCCTCCTGCTCCTTCCCATGATCCTCGTCGTGGCGGCTCTCGGGGCAACGCTCACCTTCCCTCTGAAGGCCGCGGAGAAGCCTCGCGCGTAAACGGCTCCCTTGCAGGTGCGCGCGCTTTTCTGTACTTTGTCGGCGGGGACGCATGGGAAGCCTCTGGAGAGTGCTCGAGTGGATCGCGCTCTTTCTCGGCGCGGTCATCGCGGGAGGAGCCGCGACTCTGACGTTGACGCGGCGCCGGATCCTTCGCCACGTGCGGGAAGAGCTCGGCCGCGACTCACTCCTCCTTGCCGCGGGGGCGCGCGTGGGCGGTTTCAACGGCGGCGCCGAAGGACATGCGACTCCCGCCCCGGGCGTGCTCATGCTGCTGTCCAGCGGGCTGTATTTCCATTCCTGGATGGGACACCGTGAAGTGTTCATTCCCGGGGCGTCCATTTCCTGGATCGGGGTGCCGGAGGCGCGCGAGCCCTCCCGCTGGGAGAGGCCGC
>PMIZ01000016.1 GCA_003157225.1 Actinomycetota bacterium
GGCCATGCACATCGACCCGCACCAGGACGTGTGGTCACGCTTCACCGGTGGGGACGGGGCCCCGGCATGGACCCTGGAGGCAGTCGGCATGGACCCGGCGCGGATGCACGAGACCGGGGCGGCGATACTCCACCAGCTCCATGGCGACCCTTTTCCCCGCATGGTCTGGCCGACGAATGCCACGAAGCTCGCCTCGGCAACGATGTTCACCCTCTTTTTCGCGGGCGACATCTTCGCGCCCCAGGCGCGCATCGACGGAGAGGGCGCCCAGGACTTCCTCCAGCGCCACTACTGCGCCGCCATGGGGCAGGTGGCGGCCCGGCTCTGCGGCTTTTCCAATGTCCTTGGCTATGAAACCATGAATGAGCCTTCCCACGGCTACGTCGGCCATCAGGACCTGCGCCGGCACGAGAGCCCCGTGAACTTGGGCGAATCCCCGACGCCATTTCAATCGATGCTGCTCGGTGCCGGCATTCCCCAGGAGGTGCCGATCTACGAGGTGCGGCTCACCGGTGTGGCGCTGACAGGTCGTCGGGTCCTCAACCCGGCGGGCGTGCGCCTCTGGCGGGAGGGAGCGGATTGTCCCTGGCGGCAGCATGGCGTCTGGGACGTCGCGGCGGACGGGCAGCCGAGGCTGCTCCGTCCCGACTATTTCCTGCGCGCGCACGGCCGCGAGGTCAGTTTCAGCAGGGACTGCTACCTTCCCTTTGCGCGACGCTATGCGCACGCCATCCATGCGGGGCACGCGGCGGCGGCGATCCTCCTGCAGATGGAGGTCATGATGAAGCCGCCCCGGTGGGGAGCGGACGACACGGATCGCATCGTCTATGCCCCGCACTGGTACGATTCGCTCACGCTCATCCTGAAAAGATTCAATCGCCGTGTTGCCTATGATTCCCTGCGCCACCGGCTCGTCGTCGGTCGCGGCGCCATTCGCCGCAGCTTCGTGGAGCAATTGCTTTCCCTGCGCCACCAGGCGCACGAGTATCTCCGCGGCGCACCGGTCATCCTTGGCGAGACGGGCATTCCCTTCGACCTGCGGAATCGCCGCTCCCGGCGCCGCGGAGACCACCACGGTCAGAACCTCGCCATCGACAGGGTCATGAAAGGCGTCGAGGCTGCCCTGATGTCCGTCTGCTGGTGGAACTACGCGGCGGGAAACGACAGCGTCCACGGCGATCGATGGAACGGTGAGGACTTTTCCGTTTTCAGCCGCGACCCTCGCAATCCTTCGCCGCCATCGCACGAGAACGGGAGGGCTCTGGAGGCGCTGGTGCGTCCGTACCCGCGCGTGGTGGCGGGGGAGCTTCTTGCCTTGAGCTTCGACCGGCGCAATGGATCATTCAGCTGCTCTTTTCGACATCACGCGGGACTACCCGGGCCGACGGTGTTGTTCGTCCCGCGGTTGCAGTACCCGCACGGGTGCGCCATCGCGATCTCCGACGGCAGCTACAACTATCTCGTCGAACGGCAGATCCTCACCTGGGAGCACACGCTCGACAAAGACGTGCATACGATCCGAATCAGGAGGACGTGAAATCCCCGTGCGGCGGCCCCTCGCATGGCATTTATTTTGATATGTCAATTAATAGTTATGAATATGCCGTAAAATGAGCGAGGCATGGATAAGCGACATACCATTATGAGCCGCATTCGGAATCGGGTCAATCACGCCGGGGCTTTGGCGGAGCCGAGACGATGCAAACGACGGGAAAATGAGCCTTTTACAATCTCCTTTGCCTGTCGACCATCTCCAAGGGTTGAAGGGCTTGCATATTCCCCGACGTTTGGTTATATCCAAAAGCATGGCTGAGGTCGAGTCCACGCACCTTTACGAGAAGCTGAAGAGCCACATCAAGGGCGACATTGCCTCCAGAAAGCTGGCTCCTGGCGACCGCATACCCGCGGAGCGCCTTCTGGCCGACACGCACAAAGTCAGCCGCATTACCGTCAAGAAGGCGCTGAGCGACCTTGTGAGCGAGGGCTTCCTGGAGCACCTGCCCCAGCGCAGGGGAACATATGTCCGGGACCGCCAACGGCACGCGGACGCTCCCCGTTTCATTGCCGTTGCCATTGATGACGTGCGCAACTCTTTCGGCGCGCAGATCCTGCGCGGTATCGAGGATTTTCTGTGGGACCGCAGGATCCATACGCTGATCTGCAATGCGGACCGCGACTTCGCCAAGGTGGAGGAGTACTTCCTTTCGCTGCGGTCCCACGACATCGCCGGGGTCATATTCGCGCCTGTCATCGATACGGGATACCGGGAAGGCAACACCAGGCTCGTCGGCATCCTCGGAAGCGCCCAGATCCCCTTTACACTTGTGGACCGCTCCATTCCCCGCCTGCTGGCCAACTATGTAGGCGCCGATCACGAGGAGAGCTCGCGCACGCTGACCCGCTACCTCATCGAGCGCGGTCACCGCAGGATCCTGCTCGCGCGGGGACTCGAATGCACGAGCATGGACGAACGGGAGCAGGGTTACCGCAATGCCTTCGAAGAGGCGGGCATCCCTGTCGATGAACGGCTCGTCGTCAGCATCAATGACAATCTTGTCGATCCTGAGCCCGGCGAGGACGTGCTGAAAAGGCTGAAGGGTCTGATTAATCGCGCGGGAGGCTTCACGTGCTTCTACGCGCTGAATGACGGGCTTCTGCGGGCGGGAGTGGTGGCGCTGCGCTCCCTCGGTATCGACGTGCCGGCGAAAATACAGCTTGCATCTCACAACGAGATCGAGCGACCTCCGCTGCTCCTGGCCCGGACCATGCCCCATTGCATCGAGCCGACCTACGAGATGGGATGGGAGGCCGC
>PMIZ01000418.1 GCA_003157225.1 Actinomycetota bacterium
GCGGGCGGCTGATGTGTTGCCTGAAGTACGAGGTCGAGGCCTACGCGGAGTTCAACGATACCGCCCCGCCGTACGGGACGGAGGTCGAGCTCGAGGACGGCGTCGGTCGCATCGTCGGATACCAGATCCCATGCAGGCGCGTGGTAGTCGAGATGGAGAACGGCGCGAAGGTGCCGGTCGCTCTCGACGACGTCCTGGACCGCCGGCAGTCGCGTGGCAGGAAAGGCCGCAAGAAAAAGAAGCCTTCCTCAGAACCTCGGGACGGGAAACCTGCGGGAGAAGAGCCGGAAAAGGCCTGATACGTCTCATCGCGACCCGGTCGCCATTCGTGCTACTATTATCATCCGGCCGCCGTCGTGCATGCACGCGAGCGGCCAGTGGCGTCCACGAGGCGGAAGAGGAAGCATGTACGAGATAAGGTTGCACGGGCTGGGCGGTCAAGGCGCGGTCACCCTCGTCAACTGGGTGGCTATGGTCGCCTACAATCAGGGTAAGCATGTACAGTCTTTTCCGTTCTTCGGCGCCGAGCGCAGGGGCGCCCCGGTAAAGGCCTTCATGCGCATGGACGATGAGCCGATCGACCTCCGAAGCCAGATATACAGGCCGGACCTGCTCGTCGTGCTGAGCCCGGACCTCCTCGGCGCCGCCGTGGCGGACGGCATCACCGACAAGGGGCAGATCCTTATCAACTGCGAGGAATTGCTCGCGGGCAAGCTCGCGGCCAGGTTCGGTCGCGACATGTATCACGTCGACGCGACGGGCATCGCGATCGAGCACGGGCTCGAGGTGGACGGGATGCCCATGGTCAACATACCGCTCCTCGGCGCTATGGTGGCGAAGGCCGGAATAGCGCCCTTCGACGGGGTGATGAAGGTCATCGACCGCGCAGCGAGACGCGGAGACTACGACGCCTACCACGACGCCGCTCTCGAGGGATTCGAGGGCCTGGCTCTAGCAGGCGCCCGGGAGACCGTAGCCTGAAGGTGCGGTAGTCCGGGCCGAAGGCGCCCGTCGATCCAACCAGCAGGAACCGGGAAGTGAAAATGTCTTGAGTGACAACAACAAACTGGACTACATGACATCGATGTCGAAGCCGGGCAAGGGCTGCGCTGGCGACACCGGTGAGTGGCGCGTGTTCCGCCCCGTCAAAGACGACGAGAAGTGCAACAACTGCCTGATCTGCTGGGTGTACTGCCCCGAGGCGTGCATCGAGAAAGAGGGCCAGGTTATCGACTACCAGTACTGCAAGGGCTGCGGCATCTGCGCCGAGGAGTGCCCGACCAAGGCCATCACTATGGTGGACGAGGCCGACCACCAGGCCGACGATGATCCACAGGCGTGCTCACCAGAGGGGCCGAGGCCATGCACATAATCGAGAATGGCAACGTGGCGGCGGCCCTGGGGGTCAAACTGGCCGGCGCCCAGGTGATCGCCGCCTATCCCATCACGCCGCAGACCCCGCTCACGGAGAAGCTCTCTGAGTTCATCGAAGCCGGAGAGATGAAGGCCCAGTATGTCCCGGTGGAGAGCGAGCACTCCGCGCTGGCCGCCTGCATCGCGGCCAGCTCGGCCGGCGCGAGGGCCTTCACCGCCACCAGCGCCAACGGCCTCCTCTACATGCATGAGCAGATCCACTGGGCTGCCGGCGCCCGGCTGCCTATCGTGATGTGCGTGGTAAACCGAGCGGTGGGCGCGCCCTGGTGCATCTGGAACGACCATCAGGATTCCATCTCGCAGCGCGACACCGGTTGGATCCAGATGTATGCCTGCGACCACCAACAGATCATCGACGGGGTGCTCAAAGCCTTCGCCATCGCCGAGGCTACCAGCATCCCGGTGATGCTCTGCTACGACGGCTACCTGCTCTCGCACACCTACATGCCCTTCGAGGTTCCGGAGGAGGAGAGTGTTGCTCGCTTCCTGATGCCATTCAAACCTTCCTATGCTCTAGACCCCGCCGATCCGGCCAACCTCAATACCGTCACCCTGCCCGACGTGCGGATGGACGTCACCGGCGAGATGGCCCACGGCTACATGGAGATCCGCTATCTGCTGCAGGAAGACCTGAGGGGCGCCCTCGCGTTCGCTCAGCAGACCGAAGACAGATTCAAGGAGGTCTTCGGGCGGGGAGGAGACGCCCTCCTCGAGCCCTACCGCTGCGACGACGCCGAGTACGTCGTGGTGGGTCTTGGTTCGCTCACCTACCAGTTACGGGACGTGGTAGAAATCCTGCGAGGCGAAGGGATCAAGATCGGGGTGCTTGGTGTGAGGCTCTACCGGCCATTCCCCGACGAGGCCGTCACAGAGGCACTGAAGAATGCTCTCGGTGTGATCGTCATCGAGAAGGCCGTGTCCTATGGCTACGAAGGCGCGCTCGTTTCCGACCTCAAGTCGGCCCTCTATGAGCATCTCAAGGACAAGAGTCGCGCCCCCTACGTCAGAGGCATGATCGCCGGCATCGGCGGACGCGACATCAGGACCGCGGAGCTCGCAACCACCCTTCGCGCAGCTATCGCCGGCGCGCCTGTAGAACTCCCCAACTGGATCGGGATCAAGCTATAAGAGGCCCAGAATGACAAAAACCACGATCCTCACGCTTCCCAAAGAAGAATTCGTCTATCCGGGCAACCGCGCGTGCACGGGCTGCGGTCTCAGCATCGCCTACCGCATCGGCCTCAAGGCGCTGGGGCCGGACACCATCCTCGTCGTGCCGCCTAGTTGCCTCACCGTGCTGCAAGGGCTCTTCCCGGTCTCCTCCACCAAGCTGCCCTGCTTGAACGTCACGTTCGCGTCCACCGCGGCGGCGGCCACCGGGGTGCTCGAGGCGCTCAAGGCGCAGGGTAGGGAGCACATCAAGGTGGTCGGCTGGGCCGGCGACGGTGGCACGGCCGACATCGGCCTCCAGGCCCTTTCCGGGGCGGCCGAGCGCGGCGACGACTTCCTCTTCCTCTGCTACGACAACGAGGGCTACATGAATACCGGCGTTCAGCGTTCGGGCACCACGCCCCAGGGCGCCATCACGGCGAACACGCCTATCAAGGGCAAGCAACAGCAGAAGAAGGATGTCCCCGCAATCATGGCCGCCCATGGCATCGACTACGTAGCCACGGCCTCGGCGGCCTACCCGCTGGACCTCTACGACAAGATCCAGAAGGCCCTCGGCATCCGGGGCACCAAGTACATCCACATCCACACGCCCTGTCCGCCGGGGTGGGGCTTCGACCCGCGCTACACCATCAAGGCGGGCAGGCTGGCTGTGGAGACCGGCTACTTCGACCTCTATGAGGTGGAGCACGGCGTGTTCCGGCTCACCGGCGCCTCAGAAAAGCTCCTGGAGAAGCGGCGGCTGGTCCCCGTGCGGGACTACCTCACGAGCCAGACGCGCTTCAAGGTGATGACCGAAGAACAGATCGCGGAGATCCAAGCCCAGGTCGACGCCAAGTGGAGCCGGTACTACCGGGCGAACGAGTAGCGCCACTCGCACCGATACGCGATGCAAGCGCCTCCATCAGCGCAGCTCGTCCCCTCGCGATCAGGCCAGCGCCTGCACCAGATGCTCGTGATCCAGGTTGCCCCCGGACATGATAAGCGCCACCTTCTTCCCGGCCAGCCGCTCTTTGATCTTGAGGGCGGCCGCGATACCTGCCGCCCCAGCGCCCTCGGCCAGGTTGTGCGTGGCCAGTAGAGCCAGCCGAATCCCCTCCAGGATCTCCTCTTCGCTCAGCAGGACCACGTCGGAGATACGGTCCTTCATAATCATGTACGGGAGCTGGAATACGCTCCGCGCGGCAAGACCGTCGGCCACCGTGTCGGCCACCTCGATGGTGACCCGCTCGCCCTTCTTCCACGACTCATAGAAGGCAGCAGCCCGCTCGGGTTGCACCCCGATGATCTCCACCTCGGGCTTCATGGCTTGGGCGACGTTCATGAGCGAGGCGCAGCCCGAACCGCCACCAATGGGACAGATGATGACGTCGACATCCGGAAGATCCTGGAAGATCTCGAGGCCCATGGTGCCGAGACCGTTGAGAATCTCGGGCTCGTTGCCTTGCTCCACGTAGTAGTACCCGGCGCTGTCGACCAGCTCGTCGCAATACGACTGAGCATCGTAAAAGTCCTGTCCGTGCACGATGAGGTCGGCGCCCAGGCTCTCGACGATGCGGTTGATCTCCGGGTTGTTGTGCTCGGGCACCACCACGGTGCAGGGCACATGGAACCACTGAGCCGCCCAAGCCATGGCGAGACCGTGGTTGCCGCGCGTGGCGACGAGCACCCCATTTTCCAACTCCTCCTCGGACATGTGGTGGAAGAAGTTGAGCGCGCCGCGGATCTTGAACGAACCGGTGGGGTTGTGGTTCTCGTGCTTGACGAACACCTCGCCGCCGACCAGGCGGGAGAGCTCTGAATACGAGATCAGGTTCGTCCGGTTCAGGTAGCGGCTGATGACCCCGCCGGCCTTGATGACACCGAGCAGGTTGACCTCACCGCTCAGCGCCTCATAGTTTCTCAACATCGACCCTCCAACTTGGAGCTCGTTTCAACATGGCGGGCAGTCCATCACAATATGGTGGACCGCCCGCTGCCAAACCGCAAGGGTGGAGCGCCCCAAGGGCACCGGGCCTCTAGAAGTAGAAACCCTCCGGGAGTGATTCGGCTGCCGTGCCCGCCGGCACCCAGGACAGATCCAGGATCGTGTAGGTGGGATTCGCCCGCTTGAACACAGGCAGCACCCGCATCCCGATCTGGGGCTCACCCAGCAGGAGATAGCTGAACAGGATAGTGGAGACGCCTTCAAACTCGATGTTGATGAAACGGATCGGCTTGTCGAGCATGTTGAACGCGCCCGACCTTGCGCAGACCATGAACGTGTGAACCTTCGCCTTCTTCTTCGCCAGATCGGTCATGTCGATGACCGTGTTCTTGGAGAGGCAGTCGGGACAGTAGATCCTGAACGGCTGGAACACCGAACCGTTTGCTTCACAGGCCGGGTTCTCGCACTTGGTAGCCAGTAGCTTGCCCTGCGACAGCGATTCGAAGAAGATGGCCTCGCCGCCGTAGGTGTGGACGTAGGTCATATCCCTCGGCTTGGTGACGCCGACCAGTTTCCAGTCGTGATCCGCGTCCCTGATGGGCATGTGCTGCTCGAGGCGATGGAAGTCACCTCTGAACTTGTACCGGTTGTCCTTTACCTGGACCTGTCCGTATGAACTCATCGTTCGGCCTCTCTCACGCGTCTTGTTTCAGGAGATGATCGGGATCCATGAGGATGGTCGCCGTGACGTGCGACCCCACTCCTGCGTGACTGACCGAAAGCGCCCTCTTCGCGCCCTGCACCTGTAGATCGGTCCAGTCCTCCGGCTTCTCCCGGGCGAATTCCTTCCACCGTTTCTCGTCGCCATGCACTTCGGCCCACCGGCCCCAGAGTTGGGTCGCTATCTCGAAGACCTGCATGATGCCACTGGCGCCGACCGCATGCATGCAGCCTATCAGGCCGCCGGAGAGGTTCGACGGCAGTTTGCCCGGCTTGCCGGTGTGCGGGTTGGTGTGGTAGCAGTCGCCGGACTCGACGTAGTCGCGTCCGTGGCCGTATGGGCGCAGGCCGATGTCTTCGTACGTCTGCACGTCGCTGATGGTGAAGGCGTCGTGCAACTCGAAGAGATCGNNATGGTGAAGGCGTCGTGCAGTTCGATCACGTCGAAATCCTCGGTCGGGTCGACAACGCCCGTCATGTGGTACCCGTAGTAGGCCGCCATTCTCGCCGCGAGAAAGCCGGTGAAGCCCGGGTAGCGGTCGCCACCGGGGAATTCCTTGCCCAGGTTCTTGTACTGGTCGGGCTTCTCATTGGGGAGCAGTGGGATGTCCATCGCGCGTCTATCGGCGGGGCGCAGCGTGTGCGAACCAGCCGTCACCCAGATCCGGAGCGCCTTGTTCTTGCTGTTCTTGGTGAGCTCCATGGC